>NZ_JAAGPH010000264.1:0-5748 GCF_017104705.1 Burkholderia sp. Se-20373
GCCTTATGTCGCCCACCTGCCGCTGCGCTGGCGTGCGACGCTCGGCGCACTGATGACCGATGAGGTGTTCGCGGTCGCCTATGCGCACTACCGGCATTTCCCGCCGGGCGCGATCGGCCCCCACTACAGAATAACTGCTTAACTTGTACTGGTACAAACGCAGGCCTATTGTAGCGGCTCGCGCGCTGGCAGGGCAGCGAGCGTCCCACAAAACGCGTTGCATGGGGCCGGAGCAGGCGCTGAGGCGTCTGTCGCACCGGCAACGGTACAAAGGAGCAAACGATGAAACACCACGACCAGGTCGCCGACGCATTCGGCACGACGGCCGCCGCCTATCTGACGAGCACGGTCCATGCGACGGGCGCCGATCTGCAGACGCTCGCGGACACGGTGCGCGCCACGCCCGATGCCGCGGTGCTCGATCTCGGCTGCGGCGCCGGCCATGCAAGCTTCGCCGTCGCGCCGCACGTGCGCGACGTGGTCGCCTACGATCTCGCCGCGCAGATGCTCGCGACCGTCGACGCCGCCGCGCGCGAACGCGGGCTCGCGAACCTCCGTACGCGGCAGGGGCCGGCCGAGCAACTGCCGTTCGAGACGGCGACGTTCGACTGGGTCGTGAGCCGGATGAGCGCGCACCACTGGCACGACATGCGCGCGGCGCTCGCCGAGGTGCGCCGCGTGCTGAAACCGGGCGGCCGCGTGTTGATGATCGATATCGCCGGCAACGACCATCCGCTTCTCGATACGTATCTGCAGGCCGCGGAAGTGCTGCGCGACGCGTCGCACGTGCGCGACTACCGGGCGGACGAATGGCTCGCGATGTTCCGCGAAGCCGGCTTCGACGCGCATGTGCACAGCCGCTGGCGGCTGCCGATCGATTTCGATACGTGGGTCGCGCGCATCCGCACGCCGGCCGACAGCGTCACCGGCATTCGCGCGCTGTGGGCGCATGCGCCGGACGAGGTGCGTGGCTACTACGCGGTGCAGCCCGACGGTTCGTTCGAACACGACGCGTTGCTGATCGACGCGCACTGAGCGCGAGGTACACCGGCACGGCTTCGCCGGCGCATGAAAAAAGCCGCGATACGCACCATCGCGTATCGCGGCCTTTAAGACGTCAGTCGGCGCGGAATCCCACCGCGCCGCAGGCGGATCAGCCCGTGTTGCGCAGGCCGGCCGCGATCCCGTTGATCGTCAGGTGAATCCCGCGGCGCAGCCGCGCGTTCGTGTCGCCCGCGCGGTGGCGCTTGATCAGCTCGACCTGCAGGTGGTTCAGCGGATCGAGATACGGGAAGCGGTTCTTGATCGAGCGCGCGAGCAGCGGGTTGGTCGCGAGGCGGCCTTCGTGCCCGGTGATTTCCGCCAGCGCCTGCGACGTGCGCTCCCATTCCGCGACGATCCGCTCGAACACGTGCTTGCGCAGCTTGCGGTCGGAAACGAGCTGCGCGTAGCGCGACGCGACCGCGAGGTCGGTCTTCGCGAGCACCATGTCCATGTTCGACAGCAGGTTCGAGAAGAACGGCCAGGTCTTGTTCATCTTCTTCAGCAGCGCGACGCGCTTCGTGCGCTCGGCGTCGTCCGGCGCGCCGTCGAGATACGCGCTCACCGCGCTGCCGAAACCGTACCAACCGGTCAGCAGCAGCCGGCACTGGCCCCACGAGAAGCCCCACGGAATCGCGCGCAGGTCCTCGATCTTGCGCTGCTTCGGATCCTGCAGCTTGCGCGACGCCGGGCGGCTGCCGATGTTCAGCTCGGCGATCTCGGTGATCGGCGTCGACGAGAAGAAGTAGTCGGTGAAGCCCGGGGTTTCGTAGACGAGCGCGCGGTACGCGGCCATCGCCGCATCGGACAGCGTCTGCATCGCGGCCTCGAACGCCGGCAACTGCGCGGGCGCGTTGTTCTGCGGCAGGAGCGTCGCCTCGAGCGTCGCGGCGACGACCGTTTCGAGGTTGCGGCGGCCGATCTCCGGGTTCGCGAACTTGCTCGCGATCACCTCGCCCTGTTCGGTGAGGCGGATCTGGCCGTTCACGGTGCCCGGCGGCTGCGACAGGATCGCCTGGTAGGTCGGGCCGCCGCCGCGGCCGACCGTGCCGCCGCGGCCGTGGAACAGGCGCAGCGTGATCTTGCGGTCGCGGAACAGGTCGACGAGCGCGAGCTCCGCGCGATACAGCTCCCAGTTCGACGTGAGGAAGCCGCCATCCTTGTTGCTGTCCGAATAGCCGAGCATCACTTCCTGCTCGGCGCCCTGGTGGGCGATCAGCGCGTCGATGCCCGGCAGTGCGAAGTACTCGCGCATGATGCGCGCGGCGTCGCGCAGGTCGGGAATCGTCTCGAACAGCGGGATCACCATCAGGCTGTTCTTCGCATCGCCGCCCGGCACGCCGAGCGCGCCTTCGAGCAGGCCCGTCTCTTTCTGCAGCAGCAGCACCTCGACGAGGTCGCTGACGGTTTCCGTATGCGAAATGATGTAGTTGCGTACCGCGCGTGCGCCGAATTGCGCGCGGACTTCGCGTGCCTTCTCGAACACGCCGAGCTCGCTCTGCGCGAGCGCCGAGTATTCGAAATACGGCGAGCGCAGCGGACGCGGATCGGCGAGGGCGGCGAGCAGCACGCGCAGCTTGTCTTCCTCGGCGAGCGCCGCGTAGTCGGCCTCGACGCCCGCGCGGGCGAACAGTTCGGCGACCACGGCTTCGTGGATGTCGGAGCTCTGGCGCAGGTCGATGCTCGCCAAGTGGAAGCCGAACACTTCGGCCGCGCGCACGAGCGGCGCGAGGCGCGGCGCGGCGAGCGACGTGCCGTGGTGTTCGTCGAGCGACGCGGTCAGCACCTTCAGGTCGGCGACGAACGCTTCGGAATCCGCGTACGGGATCGCTCGCACGGGCGGCGCGCCGCGGCCCGCGCTGCGCACCGGCACCGTGCCTTCGCCGAGACGCACGCGCGCGCTGGCGGCGAGGCGCGTGTAGATGCCGATCAGCGCGCGACGATACGGTTCGTCGACGCGGTGCGGCGACTGGTCGGGGGAGGCTGCCGCGAGCGCCTTCACGGCGTCGTTCGCACCGACGAGCAGGTTCGACACCGACAGCTCGGCGCCGAGCTTGTGCACCTGTTCCAGATAGTGCTCGAGGATCACCGCGGCCTGGCGGTTGATCGCTTCGTCGAGCGTCGGCGCGGTCACGTTCGGGTTGCCGTCGCGGTCGCCGCCGATCCAGCTGCCCATCTGGAAGAACGCGGGTACGCGCGCGGACAGGCCGTGCTCGGCGAGCGCGGCCTCGATGTCGCCGTACAGCGCGGGCAGTTCGTCGAGGAACGTCGCGCGGTAGTACGACAGCGCGTTCTCGATCTCGTCGCCGACCGTCAGGCGCGAGTCGCGCAGCATGCGGGTCTGCCACAGCGCGGTGACGCGCGCGCGCAGCATCGCTTCGTTGTGCTGGCGCTCGCGGGTCGTCAGTTCCTGGTCGCGTTCGGCGAGCAGGCGCGCGATGTCGTGCTGGGCGTCGAGGATGCTCTTGCGCTGCACCTCGGTCGGGTGCGCGGTCAGCACCGGCACGATCAGCGCATCGTCGAAGAAGCGCTGCAGCAGGCGCTTCGACGCGTTGCCGGTCGTCTTCAGTTGTTCGAGCGCGTACGCGACCGTGCCGGGCTGCGACGCGGAGCCGGCCAGCGCATGGATGCGGCGGCGGCGGTTGTGGTGGCGGTCTTCCGCGATGTTCGCGAGGTGCGAGAAATAGCTGAACGCGCGCACGACGCTCACCGTCTGTTCAGGCGTCAGCTTGCGCAGCTTCTTCTCGAGCGTCTGCGCGGCTTCGCTGTCGTCCTCGCGGCGGAACTTGACCGCGGTCTGGCGGATCGTCTCGACGACGTCGAACACGGTATCGCCTTCCTGCTCGCGCACGACGTCGCCGAGCAGGCGGCCGAGGAAGCGGATGTCTTCGAACAGCGGGCCGTCCTTGTCGTCGCGCGTGCGCGTGCCGGACTTCGGCGCACCGGCCGTGCGGGCCGCGGTGCGGGCAGCCGGGCCGGCGGCTTTCGTCGCGCGTTTTGTCTGACGTATCGGGTCTTTCGGTTTCGTTGCCGTTTTCGCACGGCCGTTCGCGGCGGTGGCGACGGTGTCCGTCGAGGCGTCGGAGGAGGACAGGGCAGCATTGCGGCGCGCCGTACGCGCCGATCCGGAAGACTTCACGATGGGTTTCCTTGGGAAAGCTCGAGTCAAAAGGAACTGCGGAAACTGCGAAACTGCGGTCAAGCAACCAGCTACGTGCGGCACATCCGCGCATCGGCGCCGCGACCCGCTCGGCGGCAGGCCGGGCGCAGGCTCCAGGCCCGGGCGGGCAGGGGCGTGCGTGCTACCATTGTTCGATCTTCAATCCCGTCCTTCGATGTTCCAGCAATGAATTCCGAGACCCCTGCGGCCGGGCCGCAACAGGCACAGTCGCCCGCGACGTTGACGATTGCTTCGCGCGAAAGCCGCCTGGCGATGTGGCAAGCCGAACATGTGCGTGATGCGCTGCGCAAATTATATCCAGCTTGTGACGTGAAAATCCTCGGGATGACGACGCGCGGCGACCAGATTCTCGATCGCACGCTGTCGAAGGTCGGCGGCAAGGGCCTGTTCGTGAAGGAACTGGAGGCCGCGCTGGCCGACGGCCGCGCCGATCTCGCCGTGCATTCGCTGAAGGACGTGCCGATGGCGCTGCCCGACGGCTTCTCGCTCGCCGCGATCATGGAGCGCGAAGATCCGCGCGATGCATTCGTGTCGAACGACTACGCGTCGCTCGACGCGCTGCCGGCCGGCGCCGTGGTCGGTACGTCGAGCCTGCGCCGCGAGGCGATGCTGCGCTCGCGCTACCCGCACCTGGATGTGCTGCCGCTGCGCGGCAACCTCGACACGCGCCTGTCGAAGCTCGATCGCGGCGACTACGCGGCGATCATCCTCGCGGCCGCCGGCCTGAAGCGCCTCGGCCTCGAAGCGCGGATCCGCGCGCTGCTCGACGTCGAGGCGAGTCCGCCCGCCGCGGGCCAGGGCGCGCTCGGCATCGAGATCGCATCGCACCGCGACGACGTCGCCGCATGGCTCGCACCGCTGCACGACCCGCAGACCGCGCTCGCGGTCGAGGCCGAGCGGATGGTGTCGCGCGCGCTCGGCGGCAGCTGCGAGGTGCCGCTCGCCGCGCACGCGGTGTGGCGCGCGGGCGAACTGTACCTGACGGGCCGTGTGTCGACGACCGACGGCAAGCGCGTGCTGACGGCCGAGGCGTGCGGGGCCGTCGTGACCGTCGCCGATGCGCTCGCGCTCGGCCGTGCCGTGTCCGACGAGCTCGAGGCGCAAGGTGCGCTCGACATCGTCCGGGCGCTGCTCGCGGGCTCGCAGGCCGCCGGCAAGGGCGACGCCTGATGGCGGGCGGCACGCGCGCGTTCACCGCTGTCCTGACGCGCCCGGACGGCCAGTCCGGCGCGCTGGCGTCGCAACTGGCCGAGGCCGGCTGCGACGTGCTCGAATTTCCGTTGATCGACATCGCGCCGGTCGACGATCCGGCGCCGCTCGACGCGGCATTCGCGGCGCTCGCCGACTACGCACTGGTGATTTTCGTCTCGCCGAACGCGATCGACCGCGCGCTCGCGCAGTACGGCGCGATCTGGCCGAACGCGCTGCCGGTCGGCGTGGTCGGGCCCGGCAGCGTCGCGGCGCTCGAGCGTCACGGCATCGCGGCGCCCGCGCATCGCGTGATCGCGCCGCAGGCGCCGGCCGAC
>NZ_JAAGPH010000265.1:0-5582 GCF_017104705.1 Burkholderia sp. Se-20373
ACGCGCCCTGCCCGACGTCGAGCACGGTCAGCCGGAAGCCGCCCGGCGGCGGCGCATCGGCTGCCGGTGCGACGAGCGGCAGCCACGTGAGCGGGGCCGCCCAGCGCAACGGCCAGCCGCGCGGCATCAGCGCCCATGCAACGCCCACGCAGGCCAGCACCAGCACCGGCCAGTCGGGCATGCGCAGCCAGAACACGCCGGCCGGCCAGCCGGCAAGGTATCCGAGCAGTTTCATCATCGGTTCGAGCGCCGCATGCGCAAGCCGGAACGCGTACGCATCGAGCGGCGCGGGTAGCGCGATTCCCGCCAGCACGACCGGCGTCACGACCGAACTGACCCACGGAATCGCGAACGCATTGCCAAGCGGGCCCGACAGGGATATCTGCGCGAACCAGGCGGCCGTGAGCGGAGCGAGACCGATCGTCACCGCGTACTGCACGCGCGTGGCCTCGGCGATCCGGCGCCCGGCGCGGGCGCCCCACGCGCGCAACCGGCTCGACAAGCCGGCCGTGCCGTCGCCCTCCTCGTTTTCCGTATCAACCTCACGCACGCCACGCCAGCCGGCGACGGCCAGCAGGATCACGGCGACCGCCCCGAACGACAGCCAGAACCCGGCCGACAGCACGGCCCACGGGTCGGCAAGCAGTACGCCGCCGAGCGCCGCGCACAGCACCGCGGAAGTCGGCACGCTGCGCCCGGCCAGGTACGCAATGCCGCCGGCCGCGATCATCCACCACGCGCGCTGCGCCGGCACGTTGAAGCCCGCGAGCGCCGCATAACCGGCCGCAGCTGCCAGCGCGGCGAGCGCGGCCGCGTACGGCGCCGGAAACACGAGCGTTGCGGCCCGTGTGCGCCACCGCAGGCGGCGCCAGACCATCGACACGAGCCCGCCCGCGATCGCGCCGACGAGCCCGACATGCAGGCCGGAAATTGCGACGAGGTGGCTCGTACCCGTGCTGCGCAGCACGTGCCAGTCATCGTCGCCGATGCCCGACTGGTCGCCGATCGCGAGCGCGGCGACGATGCCGCGATGGCCGGCGTCGCTGCCGAGCGACGCGTCGATACGCGCGCGCAGCGCGTCGCGCAGCCGATCGATCGACGCACGCCATCCCGCTGCGCGCGCATCGAGCAATTCCGCCCGCCGGGGCGTGCTGACATACCCGATCGCGCGAATGCCTGCGGCCAGCCACGCCGCCTCGCTGTCGCGCACACCCGGATTGGCCTCGGCATGCGGGCGCTTCAGGCGCACGACGAAACGCCAGCGCTGCGCGGCGCGCAGGTCGGGAAGTGGATCGCGTGCCGCCGATGCACCATACGCGCGCCACGACAGCCGGATCAACGGCGGAAAACGGGCCAGCCCCGCATCGTTCGACTCGACCGCGAACAGCAGCCGCGCACCTGTCTGGTCGATCATGGGCAGCCCGCGGATCACGCCGGTGACGACGATGTCGCGCCCTTCCCACTCGACGGGCAGGCTGTCGCGCAGCCGCCATTCGGCCCGCGCGGCCGCGTAGCCGAACCCCGCATCGCAGGCCGCGAGCGCACACAGCATCCATCCGAACATGGCGGCCTTGCGCGTCCGCTGGCGACGCATGCACCACACGCCCAGCACCGCGCAGCCCGCGAGCCCGGCCCCACCGATCGTCCATGCGAGCGCACCCGGCAGCGCCGCCTGCCGCTGCAGTACGGCCACGCCGAGCGCGAACGCGATCCACCACACGCGCATCGCCCCTCCTCGTCGACCCGGCGCCGCCATCGAGAATGCGGCGCCTCAGGGCAACGATTATGCGGATGAAAGTGCGAGTCGCGGCAGCGCGGCGAGCGCGTTAGCCGAAGTGCATAGGGACACCGCGCCGGCGTCGATCCCGCGCAGATCGGCGAGCACGTCGCCGATGCGTGGCACCTGGTCGGGCGTGTTGCGGGATTTGTACGCCCATTCGGGCGCGATGTCGGGGGCGTCCGTCTCGACGACGATCGCCTCGAGCGGCAACTGCGCCGCGAGCCGGCGGATCTGCAGCGCACGTGTGAAGGTCACGTTGCCGCCGAAGCCGAGATGCAGCCCATGCGCGAGATACGCTTCGGCCTGCTGGAAGCTGCCGTTGAACGCATGCGCGATGCCGCGCCGCACGCCGAAACGGCGCAGCCCGGCGAGCACGCGGTCCTGCGACTTGCGTACATGACACAGCACGGGGAGGTCGAATTCGCGCGCGAGCTTGAGCTGCCCCTGGTAGAAGAACTGCTGCCGGTCTTCGTCGAGCCCCGGCACGAAATAGTCGAGCCCGATCTCGCCGATCGCGACGAAGCGCGGATCGTCGAGGCTCGCCTCGATCTCCATGCGCAGCCGGTCGAGATCCTCGTCGCGTGCGCGTGGTGTATACATCGGGTGGATGCCGAGCGCGTAGACCGCGCCCGGCGTGCGTTGCGCGAGTTCGCGCACCGTCGTGAAGTTGTCGCGCCCGACGCTCGGGATCACGATGCGCGACACGCCGGCCGCGCGCGCCGCGTGCGCGACCGCGTCGCGGTCGGCGTCGAACTCGGCGGCATCGAGATGGCAGTGCGTGTCGATCCACATGGCGGCAGTCCTGCGCCCTGGCGCCGCACCGGGACCAACCCCGGCAGCAGGCCAAGCGCGTTCGCTTCTTACACCGGCAGCGCCGGCTCCTCGTGCAGCACGCCGTCGCGCAGCCGCATGATGCGGTCGCAGCGCGCGGCGAGATCGGGATCGTGCGTGACGATCACGAAGCTCGTCTCGAGCGTCTCGGACAGCTCGAGCATCAGGTTGAACACCGTATCGGCCGTCGTGCCGTCGAGGTTGCCGGTCGGCTCGTCGGCGAGCACGCACGCGGGCTTCGTGACCAGCGCGCGCGCGATCGCGACGCGCTGCCGCTCGCCGCCCGACAGCTCGCCCGGCCGGTGCTTCGCACGCGGGCCGAGACCGACGCGCTCGAGCATCGTCTGCGCCTGCTCGCGCGCGTCCTCGGTCGTCATCCGGCGAATGCGCAGCGGCATCGCGACGTTGTCGAGCGCGGTGAACTCGGGCAGCAGGTGATGGAACTGGTAGACGAAGCCGAGCGCGCGGTTGCGCAATTCGTTGCGCTCGCGCTCGGCGAGTTGCGTGAATGGCTTGCCGAGCAACGACACCTCGCCCGCGCTCGGCTCGTCGAGCCCCCCCAGCACGTGCAGCAGCGTGCTCTTGCCGGAACCCGACGCGCCGACGACCGCGAGCTTCTCGCCGCGCCGCACCGTCAGCTCGGTATTGTTGAGCACCTGCACGTTGAAGCCGCCCTGCACGAATGCCTTCGTGATCCCGCGCGCCTGAAGCACGTATTCCTGCATACCTGCCGAATCCTGTCTGTTATGTTGTCGTGAATCCGCGAATGCGGTCGCGCGGTCATTCATAGCGGAGCGCCTCCGCCGGCTTCACCTTCGCGCCACGCCAGCTCGGATAGAGCGTCGCGACCGCCGACAGCGCGAACGCGATCAGCCCGATCCGGATCACGTCGCTCGCGACGAGTTCGGACGGCAGCTCGCTGATGAAGTACACGGACGGCGGCAGGAACTGCACGCCGAACAGGTGCTCGATCATCGGGATCAGCCACGGGATGCTCCACGCGATCAGGCAGCCGAGCGCGACGCCCGACGCCGTGCCGACGAAGCCGATCGTCACGCCCTGCACGACGAAGATCTTCATGATCGACCCCGGCTGCGCGCCGAGCGTGCGCAGGATCGCGATGTCGGCCTGCTTGTTGGTCACCGTCATCACGAGCGACGACACGAGGTTGAACGCGGCCACCGCGATGATCAGCGTAAGGATGATGAACATCATCCGCTTTTCGATCTGCACGGCCGAGAACCACGTCTTGTTCTGCTGGGTCCAGTCGCGGATGTACAGGCTCCCCGACAGCGTATGCGACAGCTCGACCGCCACGTCCGGCGCCTTCTGCATGTCCTTCAGCCGCAGCCGCACGCCGGTCGGCGCGGACATCCGGAACAGCGCCTCGGCGTCGCGGATGTTGATCATCGCGAGCGTGCTGTCGTATTCGTAGTGCCCGGACTCGAACACGCCGACGACCGTGAACTGCTTCAGTCGCGGCATCATGCCGGCCGGCGTGATCGATCCTTCCGGCGCGACCAGCGTGACCTTGTCGCCGACCGTCACGCCGAGGTTGCCCGCGAGCGCATCGCCGAGCACGATGCCGAACTGGCCCGGCACCAGCGCGCCGAGCTGGCCCGCCTTCATGTCCTTGCCGATGTCCGACACCTGCGGCTCGAGCGTCGGCTCGACGCCGCGCAGCATCACGCCGCTCACCGCGTCCTGGCGGGTGAGCAGCGCCTGCGCGTCGACGTACGGCGCCGCGCCGATCACCGACGGATTGCGGCGCGCTTCCTGCGCGGTCAGTTGCCAGTCGGGCATCGAGCCCGTCGGCGAGAACACCTCGACGTGCGCGAGCACCGACAGCATGCGGTCGCGCACTTCCTTCTGGAAGCCGTTCATCACCGACAGCACGACGATCAGCGCCGCGACGCCGAGCGCGATCCCGAGCATCGACACGAGCGCGATGAAGGAAATGAAGCCGTTACCGGTCGTGCGTTTGCCGGCGCGCGTGTAGCGCCAGCCGATCTGCCATTCGTACGGAAGTTTCAAGCGAATCCTTTCTGCTGGTTACGGCGGGGAGGCGCCCCGCGGCCGGACCGCCGCCCGGTGGCGGCCACCGGCCCGGGCACGGTCGAAAAACGGCCGCCGGACGCGAATGGGCCGTCAGCCGGCCCGATCACGCGCGCAGTTTGCCATACAATGCGCACCATCATGCACGACCGACGCCTCCATTTTCTCGTTCCGTTCGCGCTGCCGTCGGCGGCCGATGCGGCCTCGTCCCTGCACACGCTGGACAGCCCCGCGCTCGAAAAGTTGCTCGCCCGCGCCAGCCTCGTCGAGCGCGTGGCCGGCGAGGACTTCCAGCGCACGCTGCCGCACGAACGCTGGCTGGCCCGCCAGTTCGGCGCCACCCAGGGCAACGCCGCGGACGAGGCGCCGCTCGCGCCCTACATGCTGCTGGCGGACGGCGGCGACCCCGGCGCGCAAGCGTGGGCCTGCGTCGAGCCCGTTCACGTCGAAATCGCGCACGATCACCTGGTGCTCGTCGATCCGGCGGCCCTCGCGCTCGACGAAGGCGACGCCGCCGCGCTGCTCGCAGTCGCGCGGCCGCTGATCGAGGAGCTCGGCGTCCGGCTCGAGGCGCCGAACCCGTCACGTTGGTACCTGTCGAGCGAGCAGCTCGCCCGACTCGCCGGCGCCGCGCCGCTGCGCGCGAGCGGCCGCAACATCGAGATCTGGCTGCCGCACGAGGCCCATACGGGCGAACGCTCGCGGATGTGGATGAAGCTGCAGAACGAGGTGCAGATGGCCTGGTTCCAGCATCCGGTCAACGAGGCTCGCGAGGCGCGCGGCCTGCCGGCCGTCAATTCGATCTGGTTCCATGCGCAGGGCACGCTGAAGCCGGTCGGCAAGCCGTTCGCGCGGGTGCTGTCCGCGTCGCCCGCGGCGCTCGGCCTCGCGCGCGCCGCGCAACCCGACGCCGGCG
>NZ_JAAGPH010000266.1:0-233 GCF_017104705.1 Burkholderia sp. Se-20373
AAGAAGATGTCAGGCGTAAATCGTAGGAGAATAATGGGCTGTGGAGAGTGGCAGTGTGGATACGGATGACTGATAACATATAGAGTAACATAGTAGTCACGGTGCTAGTGTGTGTTATAGTAGAACCGCGACGATGTGATGTGACAGGATGAGAGGAGATAGAGTTGCGCACTTGATATTAGTGGATGGATAAGTGAGTAAAAGAATATATGTTCTAATTTTTTTTTTTTTTA
>NZ_JAAGPH010000267.1:0-4108 GCF_017104705.1 Burkholderia sp. Se-20373
CGAGCCCCGCGTGCGCCATCGGCAGCGTGACGACGCCGACATCGGCCGTGCCGGCCAGCACCTCGTGCACGACATGCTCGGCCGATTCGCTGCGCAACTGGTAGTGGGGCGCCTGCACGCCGTCGGGCAGCGCGGCGAGCGCGGCCGGCACGAGCGTGGCCGCAAGCGACGGGGTCGCCGCGATGCGCACGGGCTCGGCGCTTTCATCGCCGAGCGCGCGGGCGCGCGCCTCGATCGCGCGCAGGCCGACTAGCGAGCGTTCGACTTCCTCGTAGAGCAGGAACGCGCGCCGCGTCGGCGTGACGCGCGGGCCGTGCCGGTCGAACAGCGCGTAGCCGAGGTCGGCTTCGAGCTCCTGGATCTGCCGCGTGACGGCCGGCTGCGAACGGCCGAGCAGTTCGCCCGCGCCGGTCACGCTGCCGGCCGACATGACCGCGGAAAAGGCTTCGAGTTGATGCAGCTCCATGACACCTTCCGATGATGCGATTTGCGCATTGTAGAAGTGTGAGCATGCGCGATTCATATAATGATTTTTGCTATCGACAGCGTGAAAACTGCGAAGCGCCCGATCGTTGCGATAGACGATTACGCGTGCTTGAACGTGGGTTGCGATCGGCGCCGCGAGCGAAACGCCAATCGAATCAAGGTGATGCGCTGCATGCGGATACATCGCGCGATACGGGCTGTGCGGAGGGTCGTTCGCGTGCCTCACCCCCTTCGCGCCGCGCACGATATCGATATGCGCAAAACTTCGTTGGATCGTCCTGAACCGGGTGGTTACATGCCCTCACTCTTTTCGACCGACTGAAGCTGGGGGACGCATGAACGTTTCGGGGAACGACGCACGCGGCGCATGGCGGCGCGTGCTGGGCACGGTGGCGGCGCTCGCTGCCGCATGGGGCCTGTCGACGGGCGGCGCGCTCGCGGCGGGCGTGGCGGGCGTGGCGGGCGAGCCGGTGGTGATCGGCGTGAGCGGGCCGCTGACGGGGCAGGATGCGCAGTACGGCGAACAATGGAAGCGCGGCTTCGATCTCGCGCTCGACGAGATCAACGGCAGCGGCGGCATTCACGGCCGGCCGCTCGCGGTCGACTTCCAGGACAGCCGCAGCGACCCGCGCCAGGCGGTGGCGATCGCGCAGAAGTTCGTCGCCGATCCGCGCATCGCGATCGAGCTGGGCGACTTCTCCAGCGCGACGTCGATGGCCGCGTCGCCGATCTACCAGCGCGGGCAACTGATCCAGTTCGGCTTCACGAACTCGCATCCGGACTTCACGAAGGGCGGCGACTATCTGTGGAGCACCGCGCTGAGCCAGGCCGAGGAGCAGCCGCTGCTCGCGCGCTACGCGGTGAAGGAGCTCGGCTTCAAGCGGATCGCGGTGCTGTACCTGAACACCGACTGGGGCCGCACCAGCAAGGACATCTTCGCGAAGGCGGTGGCCGGGCTCGGCGCGCAGGTCGTCGCGGCCGAAGGCTATCAGCCGGCGGAGAAGGATTTCCGCTCGACGCTCGTGCGCATCGGCGAATCGAAGCCCGATTCGATCGTGCTGATCTCGTACTACGCCGACGGTGCGCAGATCGTGCGCCAGGCGCGTACGTCGGGGCTCACGCTGCCGATCGCGGCGGTCGGTTCGGTGTACTCGCCGAAGTTCCTCGAGCTGGGCGGCGCGGCCGTCGACGGCGTCTATACGGAATCGAACTTCTTCCCGGCCGAGCCGCGCCCCGAGGTGCAGGCGTTCGTGCAGCGCTATCGCGCGAAATTCCACGCCGATCCCGATTCGTTCGTCGCGCGTGCATACGATGCGCTAATCCTGTCGGCCGAGGTGCTGCGCCGCTACGGCACGACGCGCCAGGCCGCGCACGACGGCTTCGCGAAAATCAGCGACGTGCCGAGCGTGATTTTCGGCAAGGTGCGCTTCGATCCGCAGACGCGCCGCGTCGCGGGCGCACGCACCGTGTATCTGGTCGTGAAGCAGGGGCAGTGGGCGCTGTGGGACGGCGCGAAACCGCAGCTCGCCGCGCGTTGAACCCGGCGCTGAACAGCATGCACGTAACGGACGCATCGTGATGGCTTCCTGGCTCGACTACACGCTCAACGGCCTCATCGTCGGCAACATCTACGCGCTGCTCGCGGTCGGGCTCGCGCTGATCTTCGGCGTGTCGCACCTGATCAACTTCGCGCACGGCTCGGTCTACATGGTCGGCGCGTTCATCGGCTGGCTGTGCCTGACGCGCCTCGGGTTGCCGCTGCCGGCGGCGCTGGCGGCGGTCGTCGTCGGTTGCGGTGCGCTCGGCATCGCGATCGAGCGGATCGGGTTGCGGCCGCTGCGCCACGCGGCACGCATCGCGCCGCTGCTCGCGACGATCGGCATCAGCTTCATCCTCGACCAGTTCGCGCAGCTCGTGTTCGGCGCCGACCCGCGCGCGGTGCCGACGCCGCTGCCCGACTGGCATCTGCGGATCGCCGGTGCGACGCTCGGCTCGCTCGACCTGTTGATCGCGGGCATCGGTATCGCGGCGGCCGCGCTGCTGTACGGCTTCCTGCGCTTCACGCGGCTCGGCTGGGCCGTGCGTGCGACCGCGCAGGATCGCGACGCGGCGCTGCAGATGGGCGTCGACGTCGACCGCGTGAACCAGACCGTGTTCGCGATCGCGTGCGCGCTCGGCGGCGTGAGCGGGCTGCTGGTCGGCATGTACTACAACAGCATCGATCCGGCGATGGGTTTCCAGGCCACGCTGAAGGGCGTGGTCGCGCTGCTGATCGGCGGGCTCGGCAACGTGCCGGGCGCGATCGCCGGCAGCCTGCTGCTCGGTCTCGTCGAAAGCTACGGCGTCGCGCTGTTCGGCACCAGCTATCGCGACCTGTTCGCGTTCGGGCTGTTGATCGTGTTCCTCGTGTGGCGGCCGAACGGGCTGTTCAGCGCGAACCGCGCGCTGCCGCCCGAGCCGATGACGGGCACCTTCCTCGCGGCCGCGAAGGCCGTGCGCGTGCCGCGTCCGGTACTCGTCGTGCTGATCGTGGCGGCGGCCGTGCTGCCGTGGCTCGGCGCGTCGCCGTACGTGCTGCAGACATTGACCAACGCGTGGCTGTACGGGCTGCTCGCGCTGAGCCTCACGCTGGTGGCGGGCACGGTCGGGCAGATCTCGCTCGGCCACGCGGCGCTGCTGGTGATCGGCGCGTATGCGTCGGCGCTGCTGTCGTCGGATCTCGGCTGGTCGCCGGCCGTGACGATTCCGTGCGCGGGCGTGATCACCGCCGTGTTCGGCACGCTGCTCGTCTATCCGGCGTTCCGGCTGCGCGGGCATTACGTGTCGATCGCGACGCTCGGCATCGGCGAAGTGGTGAGCCTCGTGATCCTGAACTGGGACGGCCTCACGCGCGGCCCGCTCGGCATCACGGGCATCGCGCCGCTGCCGTGGGCGACGACCGCGCGTGCCGCGTACTGGTTCACGTTCGCGGTGCTTGTCGTGTTCGCGCTCGTGCAGGTGCGGCTGCTGCGCTCGCATCTCGGCCGCACGCTGCGCGCGGTGCGCGAGGACGACGTCGCCGCGCGTGCGCACGGCATCGCACCGAACCGCTACAAGGCGATCGCGTTCGCGGTCGGCGGCGTCGCGGCCGGCGTGAGCGGCGGGATCGCCGCGCACCTGTACAGCTACATCAACCACCAGACCTTCGATTCGCAGGTGTCGATCCTCGCGTTGACGATGGTGATTCTCGGCGGGCTCGGCAACGTGCTCGGCGGCATCGTCGGCGCGATCGCGCTGATCGGGCTGCCCGAGCTGTTCCGCTGGGCGGCCGACTACCGGATGCTGATCTACGGCCTCGTGCTGTTGCTGCTCGTCCGGTTCCGGCCGCAGGGCCTGCTCGGCACGGTGTGAGGAGGAATGCGATGACCACCAACCGACCCTTGCTCGACGTGCAGGGCCTGACGCGCCGCTTCGACGGCGTGACCGCGCTCGACGGCGCGAGCCTGTCACTCGCCGATGGCGAACTGCTGAGCGTGATCGGGCCGAACGGCGCGGGCAAGTCGACGCTGTTCAACCTGATCGCGGGCGCCGACCGGCCCGATGCCGGCCGCGTGACGTTCGACGGCCGCGACATCACGGGCAC
>NZ_JAAGPH010000268.1:0-4477 GCF_017104705.1 Burkholderia sp. Se-20373
GAAGCGCTTCGAGCAGATGTCGTTCGGCACGCGCAAGAAACTGTTCCTGACGGCGACGACGCTCGGCGCGCCCGCCGTCGTGATCGCCGACGATCCGGACAGCGGGCTCGATGCCGCGTCGCGCGCGTCGAAGCGGCCCAACAGGCATCGATCGCGTCGAACGTCGCGTTTACGGCCGTCCACCAGCAGGTGATCCACGACGTGACCGTCGCGTACTACCGCTACGAAGCCGCACGCTCGCGCGCGCTCAGCGCCCAGCAGGGCCTCGCGAACGCGGACGCGATCCTCGCGGCCTCCCGCGCGCGACTCAAGCACGGCGTCGGCACGGTCGTCGAACTCGCACAGGCGACGCAGAACCGCGCACAGGCCAACCTCGCGCTCGTGCAGGCGAACGGCGCGGAGAGCGACGGCTACCTCGCCCTCGTCGCCGCGCTCGGCATCTCGCCGCTGTCGAAGCCGACCGTCGCCGCGCTGCCGAAGCGGCCGCTGCCGCCCTCGCTCGGCTCGTCGGTCGACGCGATCGTGTCGGATGCGATCGCGCGCCGCCCCGACCTGCAGGGCGCGTTCGCGCTCGAAAAGGCCAATCGCGCGAAGATCAAGGCCGCTGAAGCCGCGTTCATGCCGAAGATTTTCCTGTCCGCGTCGACATCGTACGCGAGCGGCGGCACGTCCATCTCCGCGCTGCCCGCGATCGGCGACCAGGCGCCGACCGTCAACCTGAACGGCAGCCGCTACGGCGGCGGCGTGTTCCTCGGCGTGACGATTCCGCTGTACGACGGCGGCCTGCGCTCGGCCGTACTGATGCAGGCGCGCAACGACGCGGAAAGCGCTTCCGCGCGCCTCACGCGGACCAAGGAGGAAGCGGTCCGCCAGGTGGTCGCCGCGCAGAACGCGGTACAGACGAGCCTGGCGTCGCACGACGCCGCGAAGGCGCTCGTCGATGCAGCGCAGACGAGTTACGACGCGGCGCTGACCGCGTACCGGAACGGCGTCGGTTCGGTCACCGATGCGACGATCGCGCAAAGCCAGTTGCTTGCCGCCCGCAACGCGGAGGTCGACAGCTATGCCGGGGCGCTGTCCGCCGCGGCCGCGCTCGCGCTTGCGACGGGGACGATCGGCTCGGCGCAGTAGCGCGGCCGCCGCGAGGCGGTTGACGCATGCGCTCGCCGCCTACTAGAATGCCGCCCATTCTTCCTTCAGGAACCATC
Organism: Burkholderia sp. Se-20373; assembly: GCF_017104705.1. Taxonomy (NCBI): domain Bacteria; kingdom Pseudomonadati; phylum Pseudomonadota; class Betaproteobacteria; order Burkholderiales; family Burkholderiaceae; genus Burkholderia; species Burkholderia sp. Se-20373. The sequence goes on from NZ_JAAGPH010000268.1 coordinate 1,209, forward strand.
GTGGACAGTTGCAGCACTCCGTTGCGTGCGCCGCTTGCCGCCTGAACGCCTGTCCGACGCAGTTCTCCTGCCCGGCTCGCGTTCCGCGAGCCGCACGCCACCCGTTTCACACTGAATGACGCATTCGCGCGGTACAGTACCGCGCGATGACGGCTATCTTCGTGTCGCCCGCGGCCTTGCGCCGCCGCGACGCGAAACGGCACGCGCTCCTCGCACGGCAGGACAACCATGACTTTCGATTTCGCACTCCGTCTTTTCACCGCGTTCGCCTGCGGCGTCGCCATCGGCATCGAACGCCAGATGCGCCAACGCACGGCCGGCCTGCGCACCATCACGCTCGTCGCGAGCGGCGCGTGCCTGTTCGTCACGCTCGGCGTGCTGACCGGCAACGGTGTCGCGGGCGTCACGCAGATCGCCGCCTACGTCGTGTCGGGCGTCGGCTTCCTCGGCGGCGGCGTGATCATGCGCGACAAGGGCTCGATCCAGGGCATCAACACCGCCGCGACCTTGTGGTGCTCGGCCGCCGTCGGCGTGCTGTCCGGTTCCGGTCATTACGTGCCGGCGCTCGCCGGCACCGGCGTCGTGCTGCTTACCAATACGCTGTTGCGCAGCGTCAGCCAGGCGATCAACGCGACGCCGGTATCGAACGCCGATCTCGTGCGCGAATACCAGATCACCGTGATCTGCCTGGCCTCCGACGAAGTGCACATCCGCACGCTGCTGTCGAACTCGATGTATGCGAAGCCGCTGTCGTTCCAGAGCCTCACGAGCGAGGACGTGCCCGACCAGCCGGACCGGCTGAAGGTGACCGCGACACTGAAGCTGCATCCGAAGGATCAGCAGAAGCTCGAGCAGATCGCGAGCCGGATGAGCATGGAGAAGAGCATTTCCAGCGTGAGCTGGACCGCGAAGGAAGCAGAGCCGATGATGGAGTGAGCGGCCTGGCGGCAGCCGCATGTCGCGCTGCCGCCTTCACGCCCTGTCAGGGCGTCTCGATCAGCCCGGCCGAGATCGCCTTGACGACCGCCTGGACCTTGTTCGTCGCGCCCAGCTTCTCGAGGATGTTGTTGACGTGGAAGTTGACCGTCCGCTCCGAGATGCTGAGGATCTGGCCGATCTCGCACGCGGTCTTGCCCTCGGCCGTCCAGCACAGCACCTCGCGTTCGCGCGCGGTCAGCGTGACGCTCGCCGCCGGCGCCAGCTTCGGCACCATGAAGCGGCTCATCAGCGAATGCGACAGGTTCGCGAGCCAGTTGGTCTGCAACGTCAGCATGTTGATCTCGGCCGGCGTCAGCCGGTCGGCATGGCGGGCGATGCTCAGCAGGCCGAACGCGCCGCGGGGCGCCCAGCTCGACTGCGCGACGCCCACCGACAACCCGCAATCACGTGCGTCCTGCCACAGCGGGCACGGTTCGATCCGGTCGACATCCGGCCAGACGATCATGTTGGTGCTGAGCGCGCCATCGCGAACCGTCGAGTCGATCTCGATGTAGTTCTGCGCCTGATAGTGCGCCATCCAGCCGTCCGGATAGGTATCGAAGATCGCGACCGCGGGCTTCGATACGGGCAGCGGGACGCGAATGCCGTAACAGCAGTATTCGAATCCCAGCCGCTTGGAATAGGCGGCGATCCGCTGGAAGAGCTGCTGCTCGTCTTCCGCGGCGCTGAATTGTTGATAGGCATCCTGCCAGCGCAGTTCCATTCATTCTCCGACAACGTCACGCTGTCATACTTGTCAGGTTCCAGACCCGTTCGAGGCTGATACATTCCGCGCATGACTTCACCTTTGCTGCACTCGGTCCCCGGCCCGTCCCCGGACGGCTACGTACGCCTGTCAGAAAGCGCTCTGGCCGCGCTTGCGCTCGACCATGTCGCAAGCGGCCTCGACGCATCGCTGCTCGAGGAATTGCGCGACAGCGCCATCGACGCGCGCCTCGCCGGCTACACCGAATGGCATCGCCCGGCCCGTGCCGGCGTCGCTTACGTGACGATCGGCTGGGACTGGTACCTCGAACGCGCGACGGGCGCGTTCGTGATCGCAGGCGGCGACGTCCGCAGCAACGTGATGATCACCGACGCCACGGGCGCCGACATCGGCATGTTCCGCACCGCCGCCGCGCTCGCCGCACGGCTCGCGTGCATCGACTGGCCCGCCGCGGTCGCGTCGGCCCTGCTCGGGCGCAACGACGCCTATCATGCCGGTCCGACGCTCCAGTGACAACTGGCTGCGCCTCTATTCCTCTGACTATTTCCGCCAGGCTGGCGCTCTTTATAAGCAAAAGCGCCACGGTTTTCAATCCCGTTGATCAAGAAACCGTTACCACGTCCTAAACGGCATCTTTCCGACGCCATCCTGTAAGAGTTACCAGTTACCGCCCCCTCGTGCTGCGCGATGTAATGCGTGCATACAAAAGCACAGATCCGAGGACACCATGCGGACCTTCGTTCACGAGGAAGGGCGGTTGCCACACGAACTTGCGGCGGATCTCGGGCGCTATCGGCGCCGTGTGTTCGTCGAGCAGCTCGGCTGGGCACTCCCGTCGGCGAACGAAAGCTTCGAGCGCGACCAGTTCGATCGCGACGATACCGTGTACGTGTTCGCGCGGAACGCCGGCGGCGACATGTGCGGATGTGCGCGCCTGCTGCCGACCACGCGTCCGTATCTGCTGAAGTCGCTGTTCGCCGACCTGATCGCCGAAGACATGCCGTTGCCGCATTCGGCTGCCGTCTGGGAGTTGTCCCGGTTTGCGGCAACCGACGACGAAGGCGGGCCGGGCAATGCCGAATGGGCCGTGCGCCCGATGCTCGCAGCCGTCGTCGAATGCGCGGCGCAGCTTGGCGCGCGGCAGTTGATCGGCGTGACGTTCGCGAGCATGGAGCGGCTGTTCCGCCGGATCGGCATACACGCGCACCGCGCAGGCCCGCCGAAGCAGGTTGACGGACGTCTGGTGGTCGCGTGTTGGATCGACATCGATCCGCAAACGTTTGCCGCACTAGGAATCGAGCCGGGGCAGGCCGCCCGGCAAGCCATCGCCGCCTGAACCGGAACGCACGTTTCTGTCCGGGCGGTATCGTAACGAAGGAGAATCAACGTGGACCAGTCTCAGGTCTTTCGCGCGATGATGCCCGGGTTGACGAGCGCCAACGGCGCCCGCATCGCGGTCGCCTACCCGTCGTTTCCCCGGCCGCTGCCGCTCGTGCGGCTCGACCGCCGCGGGCTCGTGTTCCGTGCGGCCGGCGCCGCGCCGCTGGTCTGCGGGCTGCCGCGT
>NZ_JAAGPH010000269.1:0-4359 GCF_017104705.1 Burkholderia sp. Se-20373
GCCGCCGCCACCCGCGCGCCCGACACGAACACGAGCGCCGCGCATGCCGCGAAGGCGGCCGAGCGCACGCGCCTGTCCGCCGACGCGGCCGCCGCGGTGGCCGACGCCGTGAAGTCGCGCATCGAGCGGATCGTCAACGATACGGTGATGCAGGAACTCGGCGAACTGCGCGGGATGATGGCGGAGCAGTTCGACAGCCTGATGTGGCACGACCGCCAGCGTCGCAGCGCCGTGCATGGCGCGCTGACGAAGCACCTGTTCGCGGCCGGCTTCTCGGCGCAGCTCGTGCGGATGCTGGTCGACAACATGCCGGCCGGCGACGGCGCGCAGACCTTCGAACAGGCCGCCGAATGGGCGCAGTCGGTGCTCGCGTCGAACCTGCCGGTGCTCGAAAGCGAAGATGCGCTGATGGAACGCGGCGGCGTGTTCGCGCTGATGGGGCCGACGGGCGTCGGCAAGACGACCACCACCGCGAAGCTGGCCGCGCGCTGCGTGATGCGCTTCGGCGCGAGCAAGGTCGCGCTGCTGACCACCGACAGCTACCGGATCGGCGGCCACGAGCAGCTGCGCATCTTCGGCAAGATCCTCGGCGTGCCCGTGCACGCGGTGAAGGATGCGGGCGACCTCGCGCTCGCGCTGTCCGAGCTGCGCAACAAGCACATCGTGCTGATCGACACGATCGGCATGAGCCAGCGCGACCGCGCGGTATCCGACCAGATCGCGATGCTGCACGGGGCGAACGCGCCGGTGCAGCGCCTGCTGCTGCTCAACGCGACCAGCCACGGCGACACGCTCAACGAAGTCGTGCAGGCGTACCGCAGCGCGGGCGAGCATCCGGACCTGGCCGGCTGCATCCTCACGAAGCTCGACGAGGCGACCCACCTCGGCGGCGTGCTCGACACGGTGATCCGCTACAAGCTGCCGATCCATTACGTGTCGACCGGCCAGAAGGTGCCGGAGAACCTGTACGTCGCGTCGACCAAATTCCTGCTGAAAAGCGCGTTCTGTGTACCGCGTGACGGCTCCCCCTTCGTGCCGCAAGACGAGGACATGCCGACGCTGCTTTCCGCACTGACCGCACGTTCCACCGCCGAGCTTCACGAGGTGCGATTTGGATAAACGAATCATCGACCAGGCCGAAGGGCTGCGGCGCCTGCTGGCCGGGCGCGCGTCACGCATCGTCGCGGTGGCGGGCGGGCCGGCGGGGGTCGGCTGCACGTCCACCGTCGTGAACCTGGCGGCGGCGCTCGCGTCGCTCGGCAAGGATGTGCTCGTCGTCGACGAGCGTGCCGACGTGCATTCGGCCAGCGCGACGCTGGCGGGCGCGTGGCTGCGCGACGGCGAGCGCACGCGGGTCGCGGCCGGCTTCGGCCTGTGCGCCGCGGCGCGGCTCGCGCGCACCGGCTACACCGACGCGCAGCTGAGCGATTTCATCGACGGCCCGGCCGACATCGTCCTCGTCGACGCGCAGCTCGGCGCCGACGGCTCGTTCTCGGCGCTCGCCCGCGAAGCGCACGACGTGCTGGTCGTCACGCGGGTCGCCGCGCAGGCGATCACCGAGGCGTATGCGTACATGAAGCGGCTGCATTTCGCGCACGCGTTCGCGCAGTTCCGCGTGCTGACCAATCACGTCGGCAGCCACGCGGACGCGAAGGTCGCGTTCGACAACCTCGCGGGCGTCGCGAGCCGCTACCTGACGGTGTCGATCGCCGACGCGGGCTGCGTGAGCGCCGATCCGCTCGTCGAGCATGCGCGCGAGCTGACGCGTGCCGCGGTCGACGCGTTCCCGTCGTCGGCCGCCGCGCGCGACTACCGGCAGATTGCCGCCGACCTGCTGTACTGGCCGATGCGCCCGGGTTCGGGTGCGGGCCGCGCCGTGCACGCGGGCGGCAAGCCGTCGTATGAGGCGGGCGCGGCACACGCCGCGTGAGCGCCACCGCAAGGAGAGAGCCATGATGTACAACGCTCAAGGAAAGATGTCCCAGGCCGACGTGCTCGCGCAATATGCGCCGCTCGTGCGACGCCTCGGGCTGCAGCTCGTCGCGAAGATGCCGGCGAGCGTCGACCTCGACGACCTGATCCAGGCCGGCATGATCGGCCTGATGGACGCGGCCGGCCGCTACAAGGAAGACCAGGGCGCGCAGTTCGAGACCTACGCGACGCAGCGTATCCGCGGTGCGATGCTCGACGAGCTGCGCAGCAACGACTGGCTGCCGCGCAGCCTGCGCAAGACGTCGCGCGAGGTCGAGCACGCGGTGCACCAGGTCGAGCAGCATCTCGGCCGCTCGGCGAGCGAGACCGAGATCGCGCAGCACCTGAACATGCCGCTCGACGAATACCAGGGGATGCTGCAGGACCTGCACGGCAGCCAGCTGATCTACTACGAGGATTTCGACCGCGCGGCGGACGACGAGCCGTTCCTCGACCGCTACCGCGTCGATCACGCCGATCCGCTGTCGGCGCTGCTCGACGAGCACCTGCGCGAAGCGCTCGTCGAGGCGATCGAGCGGCTGCCGGAGCGCGAGAAGCTGCTGATGTCGCTGTACTACGAACGGGGTCTGAATCTGCGCGAGATCGGCGCGGTGCTCGAAGTGAGCGAATCGCGCGTGTGCCAGCTGCACAGCCAGGCCGTCGCGCGCCTGCGTGCACGGCTGCGCGAACAGGCGTGGGTCGGCGCGGAGTCCTGACCCTTTACTGACGGCCGCGCGCGCGTGCCGGGTGCGCGCCGGGTGCGTGCATGCTTGCGCATTCCGCGCGCCGATTTGCTACAATCCTCTCCGCTTTCCGAGGAGCGTTGCGACGGACCACCCTGCGTCCGCCAGGCTCGGAAGGCTTCACCAAGCAGCCGTGCGGCACAACCGCGTCGGCCCCGCTTCCTGAACGGCGCTCACGTCACCAATCTAGAAACTTTTTAGAAAGGAGGGCGTGATGAACGCCATTATCGATTCCAAAGCTTCCAACGATTACGTCGTCGCCGACATGGCGCTGGCCGGCTGGGGCCGCAAGGAACTGAACATCGCCGAGACCGAAATGCCGGGCCTCGTGCAGATCCGTGACGAATACAAGGCGCAGCAGCCGCTGAAGGGCGCGCGCATTGCCGGTTCGCTGCACATGACGATCCAGACGGGCGTGCTGATCGAGACGCTGAAGGCGCTCGGCGCGGACGTCCGCTGGGCCTCGTGCAACATCTTCTCGACGCAGGACCACGCCGCTGCCGCGATCGTCGAAGCCGGCACGCCGGTGTTCGCGTTCAAGGGCGAATCGCTCGACGAATACTGGGAGTTCTCGCACCGCATCTTCGAATGGCCGAACGGCGAATTCGCGAACATGATCCTGGACGACGGCGGCGACGCAACGCTGCTGCTGATCCTCGGCGCGAAGGCCGAGAAGGACCGTTCGGTGATCGCGAAGCCGACCAACGAGGAAGAAGTCGCACTGTACAAGTCGATCGCGCAGCACCTCGACGCGGACCCGACCTGGTACTCGACGCGCCTCGCGCACATCAAGGGCGTGACCGAGGAAACCACGACCGGCGTGCACCGCCTGTACCAGATGGAAAAGGACGGCCGCCTGCCGTTCCCGGCATTCAACGTGAACGATTCGGTCACCAAGTCGAAGTTCGACAACCTGTACGGCTGCCGTGAATCGCTGGTCGACGGCATCAAGCGCGCGACCGACGTGATGATCGCGGGCAAGGTCGCGGTCGTCGCGGGCTACGGCGACGTGGGCAAGGGCTGCGCGCAATCGCTGCGCGGCCTGGGCGCGACCGTGTGGGTCACCGAAATCGATCCGATCTGCGCGCTGCAGGCGGCGATGGAAGGCTACCGCGTCGTGACGATGGAATACGCGGCCGACAAGGCCGACATCTTCGTGACGGCCACCGGCAACTACCACGTGATCAACCACGATCACATGAAGGCGATGCGCCACAACGCGATCGTCTGCAACATCGGTCACTTCGACTCGGAAATCGACGTCGCGTCGACCCGCCAGTACGAGTGGGAAAACATCAAGCCGCAGGTCGACCACATCATCTTCCCGGACGGCAAGCGCGTGATCCTGCTGGCGGAAGGCCGCCTCGTGAACCTCGGCTGCGCGACCGGCCACCCGTCGTTCGTGATGTCGAACTCGTTCGCGAACCAGACGCTCGCGCAGATCGAGCTGTTCGTGCGCGGCAACGAGTACGAGAACAAGGTGTACGTGCTGCCGAAGCACCTCGATGAAAAGGTTGCGCGCCTGCACCTCGCGCGCATCGGCGCGAACCTGTCCGTGCTGTCGGACGAGCAGGCTTCGTACATCGGCGTGCAGAAGGACGGCCCGTTCAAGCCGAACCACTACCGCTACTGATCCGCTGCGCCG
>NZ_JAAGPH010000270.1:0-4424 GCF_017104705.1 Burkholderia sp. Se-20373
GGCGCCCGTCGCGTTCGCGAGCGGGTTCGCCGACGCGCTGACGGTGAGCGGCGGGCTCGCGCTCGCCGCCGCCGTCGTTGCCTGCAAGTTGCTTGCGCAACCGATGCGCGACGGTGCGTGACGCACGGCGCAGCCCGCGCCGCGTATCGGACGCGACCCGGCGGAACCATCAAGCTGGCGCGTTCCGGTTTCACGCAGCGTGTTCAAGATGTCATCGACGATCGAGATGCTGTTGTCCGTGTTCGGGCTGACCGCGGCAGGGTTCCCGTGCCGCCGGCGCGGGGGGCTCGGGCCGGCCTCGGCTTCGGAACTCAACCGCTTGATCGGTCGTCGGGCCGTGCGGCTGGTCGACGGAGATTGAACGACGTATCGGCCGGTTGTCGCGCGGATCGATCGCGCCCGTCAATGCGGCTTCGTCGCGAGGCGGTGGATGCGTGCTGCGTGGGGGACATGCCGAGGATGCGACGCGCGGCAATGCGTTGCCTGCCTGCGGCGCGTGCGTCGCGCGGGTTCCGGCGTATCGGCCACGGCCGGCGTGCTGTTTCGCGCGTCCACGTCCACGACTGCACCGGCGACCACCGCCGCCACCGCCGGCTGCATCGCCTCGACATCGAGCCACGCGCGCGTCGCTTCCGCGATCAGCCCGCGCAGCCAGCGCACGCCTTCGGCGCATGCCCCCGATTCGTTCCAGGTCATCCGGTACACGATGTCCGGCGGCTCCGCTGGCAGCGCGACGGCGGCGAGCGGCAGCAGCTTCGCATAGTGCCGCGCGAGCCGGTACGTGGTGGTCAGCAGCAGGTCGGAGCGCACGAGCGCATGCGCGGCGAGTTCGAAATGCGGCAGCGTGACGACGATCCGCCGCTGCAGGCCCACGCGTTCGAGTTGCCGGTCGATCGCGCCGGACGCCTCGAGCCACGACGGTGTCGGGCACAGCTGCGGCGCGTCGGCAAACTCGGCCGCCGTCATCGCGCCGCGCCGCGCGAGCAGATGGGTCGCGCGCATCAGGCACACGACGCGATCGTCGAACAGGTCGTCCTGCCGGAACCGCGACGCGCGCGCCGGGCGATTGTCGATCACGACGTCGAGCTCGCCATCGGCCAGTGCGCGCTCGTCGTCGAAGCCGTCGCCGAGCGGATGGAACACGAGTTGCGCGTCCGGCGCGCGTTCGCGGAACAGCGCGACGAGCTTCGGCACGAACAGCACGTTCAGGTAGTCGGGGCAGCCGATCCGGTAGGTCCGCACCGACGTGCGCGCGTCGAACCTCGGCTGCTGGATGCGGATGAAGTCGATCACGCGCAGCGCGTTGCGCAACGGTTCGATCAGCCGCGCGCCGAATTCGGTCGGCACCATTTCGTAGCGGCTGCGCACCAGCAGCGGATCGCCGAGCAGCGTGCGCAGGCGCTTGAGCGCGGCGCTGGTGGCCGGCTGCGACATGTTCAGGCGCACGGCCGCACGCGACACGGTGCGCTCGGTCAGCAGCACGAGCAGGATGCGCATCAGACGCGCATCGAGCACGTCGAGCGCGCCCGCGGCGTCGGACGCGCCGCGGGGCAGGGCGTTCGGGTCTAGTGGGTCCCGCATGCCGATGTGCCTCCCGGCGACCCGATGCCCGAGTGCGACGCAGCAGCGGGCCGGCGCCGCGTCATCGTGAGAAGGTGCCCGGCCAGCCGACGATCCGCTTGGGGCGCGGCGGCGCGTACGTGCGGACTTTCGACGTCTTCAGCTTCAGGCGCACCAGCGACTCGGCGAGCGCCACCGCGGCCGAGACGCCGTCGACGACCGGCACGCCCGTGCATTCCTCGATCTGCCGGTCGAGGCCGGCCATCCCGCCGCAGCCGAGGCAGATCACTTCCGCGTGATCGTCTTTCACCGCGCGCTGCGCCTGGCCGACGATCGACTCGATCGCGCGGGCCGGGTTCTCCTCGAGCTCGAGCACCGCGAGGCCGCTTGCGCGCACCGACGCGCAGCGCGCGTCGAGCCCGGCGAGCTTCAGGCGATCCTCGATCAGCGGCACCGTGCGGTCGAGCGTCGTGACGACCGAGTAGCGATGGCCGAGCAGCATCGCGACGCTGGCGGCCGCTTCGGTGATGTCGACGACCGGCACCGTCAGCAGTTCCTGCAGGCCTTCGCGGCCATGTTCGCCGTAGCCGGCCTGGATCACCGCGTCGTACGGCTCGTCGTAGCGCAGCACGCGATCCATCACGGCGATCGCCGCGAGGTAGCTCTCGAAATTGCCTTCGACCGACTCGGCGCCGAAGCGCGGCGTCAGCCCGACGATCTCCGTGCCCGGCGACGCGGCGGCCTGCGCCTGCGCGGCGATCGCGTCGGTGATCGACTCGGTCGTGTTGACGTTGACTACCAGGATCCTCATTGCGGCTCCGTATGCAGGTGTTTCAGTGTTGGGTGCAGGCGACCGCGATGGATTCACCCGAGCGCGCCTCGTAGTGCCGGTTGCGATCGGCCAGCCGCCAGTACACGCTGCCCGCGATGGCCGCGCCGAGCAGCCACGAGAACGGCGTCATCGCGCTGAAGGCGGGCACGACGGCGAGCGTGATCGAGATCAGCGCGGACGGCACCAGCGCCGCGAGCGCCTTGCGGTTCACGCCGCGCGTGTAGAAGTAGGCGCCGGTCGGCGCTTCGGTATAGAGGTCGGGCACGTTCACGCGCTGCTTGCGCACGAGCCAGTAGTCGACCGTGATGATCCCGTACAGCGGGCCGAGCAGCGCGCCGAGGCCGGACAGGAAGTAGACGATCACGATCGGGCTGTTGTACAGGTTCCACGGCAGGATCAGCACGGCGACCGTCGCGCTGATCAGGCCCGCGCGGCGGAACGACAGGCGGTGCGGCGCGAGGCTCGTCAGCACGAAGGCCGGCGCGACGAAGTTCGCCATGATGTTCACCGCGACCGTCAAGATCAGGAACGCGAGGCAGCCGAGCACGAGGAACAGCTTGTTCGGCACCGTCGCGATGATCTCCGTCGGGCTGTGGATGATGTGGCCGTTCAGCTTGAACTGCGCGCCGGCGAGCACGAAGCTGATCGTCGCGAACACGAGGATGTTGACCGGCAGGCCCCAGAAGTTGCCCACGCGCACCGTCTTCGCGCTCGGCGACGAGCGCGCGAAATCGCAGAAGTTGAGCACCAGCGTGCCGTAGATCGCGAGCCACAGCGCGCCGCCCGCGAAGATCTCCGTCCACATCCTGAAGCCGGTCAGCGGCTTGCCGATCGACATCGCGAGATGGCCGCCGGTGCGGCTGAACATCCATGCGGCGAGCGACAGCGTCGTGACGAGGATCACCGGGCCGGCGAGCCCCTCGTACTTGCGGACCATTTCCATCCCGTACGTGAGGATGCCGATCTGCACGAGCCAGATCGCGACGAACGTGACCCAGCCGAGCGTCGACAGCCCGAAGATCGCGTTCTGGTCGAATGCGGCGAGGCCCGGCCAGATCGCGGTGAGCAGCACGCGCAGCACGACCGACGCGAGATAGGTCTGGATTCCGAACCATGCGATCGCGATCACCGCGCGGATCATCGCGGGCAGCAGCGCGCCGTAGATGCCGAAGCTCATCCGGCTGATCACCGGGAACGGCACGCCGGTCTTCTGGCCCATGTAGCCGGTGAGGTTCATGAAAAAGTAGACGAGCACCGCGCCGATCGCGAGCGATGCGAGCATCTGCCAGCCCGACAGGCCGAGCGCGAACAGCCCGATCGCGAACGAGTAGTTCGCGATGTTGTGCACGTCGTTGGTCCACAGCGCAAAGATGCTGTAGCGGCCCCATGTCCGGCCCTCGGCCTGGGTCGGCGCGAGGTCGGCGTTGTGCAGCCGCGGGCTCAGCGCGGGGTCGCGCGCGGCCGAACCGGTTCGATGCGATGCGTCGTCCGCGCCGGGCACGATGCCCGGGCGGTGGGTGGCTTCCAGTTGCACGCCGTTGTCTCCTTCCATGTGCGGGGCGCGTGACCGGCAACGTGGGAACGCTGCGCCGGCCCGGCCGCCGTGGACGTTATGTCTCGGATTTGTTCGCGAGTATGGAAGGCCGGCAACGCGATGGGAAATTAAATATTCGGTTGGGCGTCATTTGAAAAACGAATGGAAGCGGCGGCCGCGGCGGCGGGGGGGCGGCACGCGAATTGCGCGCCTGCGGGCTCCATCCACATCGACATCAGCGGAGGTGTCATGCAGCGATATTCACTTCGACATGTATCGCGAGCCGTCTTCGCCGGCCTCCTGATTGCGGGCCTGGCGGCAGGGGCGGGCTGCCAGAAGAAGAGCGACAACGGCGGCACGAGCTCGGAATCGAGCGCCACGGGCGGCATGTCGGCCGCACCGTCCACCGCGCCGTCGGGTATGCCGAGCAGCGGGGCGGCCGGCAGCAGCGGCGACAGCGGCGCGAGCATGCCGGGCGCGGCTTCCGCGCCGGGCGGC
>NZ_JAAGPH010000271.1:0-4070 GCF_017104705.1 Burkholderia sp. Se-20373
CGGCGCGCGCGCGATCGCCGCGCTGCAATGGGGCGTCACGCTGCTGCTGTGCGCGTTCCTGATCGTGCCCGTCGTGATGTCGGTGCTCGCGGGCCTCACCGTCAACTATTTCCGCGGCCTGTCGAGCGGCCTCACGCTGCGCTGGCTCGAACAGGTGTGGCAGCAGTATCACGGCTCGGTCGCGCTGTCGCTCTATGTCGCGTTCGCGACGCTCGCGATCGTGCTCGCGGTCGGCGTGCCGGCCGGCTATGCGCTCGCGCGCAGCAAGAGCCGCGCGGCGCGCGCGATCGAGGAGGCGCTCGTGCTGCCGGTCGCGCTGCCCGGCCTCGCGTCGGCGCTCGCGCTGCTGGTCGTGTACGGCGGCTTCACCGCGTTCCGGATGAGCCTGTGGTTCATCGTCGTCGGCCACGTCGTGTTCACGCTGCCGTTCATGGTGCGCGCGGTGGCGGCCGTCGCGGCCGGCGCCGACCTGCGCACGCTCGAGGAAGGCGCGGCCAGCCTCGGTGCGTCGTTCGTCACGCGCTTCGTCACGATCGTGCTGCCGAACCTGCGCCCCGGCATCGTCGCGGGGGCGCTCGCGGTGCTCACGCTGTCGATCGGCGAATTCAACCTCACGTGGATGCTGCATACGCCCGACACCAAGACGCTGCCGGTCGGGCTCGCCGATACGTATGCGTCACTGCGCCTCGAAGTCGGCAGCGCGTACACGATCCTGTTCCTGCTGATGACGCTGCCGCTGCTCGTCGCGATGCAGTGGCTCGGCGTCGATCCGTCCGGCACGCGGGCACTCAAGAAGCGCCCGCGCTGAATTTCTCGCAGACATGAAACTCGATTCCACTCCCATCACCCTGACCCGCTGCGCGAAGACGTTCCGCGGCACGCGCGTGCTCGAACCGCTCGACCTGTCGATCGGCGCGGGCGAAACGCTCGTGCTGCTCGGGCCGTCGGGCTGCGGCAAGACCACGACGCTGCGCCTGATCGCGGGCCTCGACACGCCGGACGCCGGCGGCACGATCGCATTCGGCAACGACGACGTCACCGCGCTGCCGATCGAGCGCCGACAGGTCGGCATGGTGTTCCAGAACTACGCGCTGTTTCCGAACCTGACGGTGCGCGGCAACGTCGGCTACGGGCTGAAGATCCGCAAGACCGCGCCGCGCGCGCTGCGCGAGCGCGTCGACGAGCTGCTCGCGATGATGCGGCTCGACGCGCATGCGGACAAGCCGATCGACCAGCTGTCGGGCGGCCAGCGCCAGCGCGTGGCACTGGCCCGCGCACTGGCGGTGCGGCCGCGCGTGCTGCTGCTCGACGAGCCGCTGACCGCGCTCGACGCGAAGCTGCGCGACACGCTGCGTCGCGAGATGAATGCGCTGCTGCGCGAACTCGGCGTGACGACGGTCTACGTCACGCACGACCAGGCCGAGGCGATGGAGCTCGGCGACCGCATCGTCGTGATGGGCGCGGGCCGCATCGAGCAGATCGGCACGCCGCGCGACATCTACTACCACCCGGCCAACCGCACGGTCGCGCAGTTCATCGGCACGCTGAACCGGCTCGCCGGGCAATGGCGCGACGGCACGCTGGTGACCACGGGCGGCGCGATCGCGACGCCGCACGCCGCCGACGAGTGGTTCTTCCGCCCCGAGGACGCGCAACTCGCCGATCCCGCGCATGCGCCGCTGCGCGGTGCCGTGAGCGCATGCGCATTCCTCGGCGAGCGTACGCGGCTCACGATCGAGCATGCGGCCCCCGACGCGCTCGTGATCGACGTGCCGGGCCGCATCGCGCTCGCACGCGGCACGGCGGTCGGCCTCACGGTCGCACCGGAAGGCCTGATCGCGCTCGGCGCCTGATCCTTCCTTCCGGCATCATTCATGCAGCACCCCACCGCGGCGCACGACGCCGCGACGACAATCAGACAATTCCGAGGAACGACGATGCTGCTTGCTCAAATCAGCGATCTCCACATCAAGCGTCCGGGACAGCTCGCGTACCGGCGCGTCGACACCGCGGCCGCGCTCACGCGCTGCATCGAAAAACTGAACGCGCTCGTGCCGCGCCCGGATGCGGTGCTCGTCACCGGCGACCTGACCGATTTCGGCCACGACGAGGAGTACGGCAACCTGCGCGGGCTGCTCGCCGCGCTCGAGATTCCGTACTACCTGATGATCGGCAATCACGACGACCGCGCCGGGCTGCGCCGCGCGTTCGCCGATCGCGCCGAGCTGCAGGCGGGCGAATTCGTGCAGTACGCGCTCGACGTCGGCACGGTGCGCGTGCTCGCGCTCGATTCGCAGGTGCCGGGCGCCAGCTACGGCGACCTGTGCGATGCACGGCTCGCCTGGCTCGCCGCGCAGCTCGACGCGGCGCGCGACCGTCCGGTGATCGTCGCGCTGCATCACCCGCCGTTCGCGTCGGGCATCGGCCACATGGACAAGCTGCGCCTCGCGCCGGCCGCCTCCGCGAAACTCGACGCGCTGCTGCGCGGCCATCCGAACGTCGAGCGCGTGCTGTGCGGCCACGTGCATCGCACGATGTTCACGCGCTTCGGCGGCACGCTCGCCGCCGCGGTGCCGTCGCCCGCCCATCAGGTCGCATTCGACCTGCGGGCCGATGGGCCCTCCGCGTTCCGGCTCGAACCGCCGGCGTTCGCAGTCCATCACTATGTGCCCGACGCGGGGATGACGTCGCATCACGTGTATGTCGATGAAGGCGCCGGGCCTTATCCGTTTTATGAACCGACGGGTGAGCTGGTCGATTGACGGGTTGACGCACGCATGATGACGGGGGGCGGCCGGCCGGTTACACAGGCTCGGCCGGTTTGGCCGATCTGCCCCCGTCCGGCAGGATTCCCGTCGCTCCGGTATGATCGGCAGCCTCGACGGCGCCCCGCCCGCCTGCGCACCCGACGCGTGCGCCGCGCGCCGCGCCGCCCCACTTCCGTTCGCGCCGCCATGTCCACCGCCTCCACCGACCGTCCGACCGACGCCGCCTCGCCCCACTATTCGCGCAGCCTGCTGTTGCTGCTCGCGACGATCGCGGGGGTGTCCGTCGCGAACATCTACTACAACCAGCCGCTGCTCGACAGCTTCCGCTCGGCGTTTCCCGACGGCGCTTCGTGGATCGGCGCGGTGCCGACCGCGACGCAGCTCGGCTATGCGGCCGGCATGTTCCTGCTCGCGCCGCTCGGCGACCGCTTCGACCGCCGCGGGCTGATCCTGATGCAGATCGCCGGCCTGTCGGTCGCGCTGATCGTCGCGGCCACCGCGCCGTCGCTGGCCGTGCTCGCCGTCGCGAGCCTCGCGATCGGTATTCTCGCGACCATCGCGCAACAGGCCGTGCCGTTCGCCGCCGAGATCGCGCCGCCGGCCGAGCGCGGGCATGCGGTCGGCACCGTGATGAGCGGCCTGCTGCTCGGCATCCTGCTCGCGCGGACGGCCGCCGGTTTCGTCGCCGAGTATTTCGGCTGGCGCGCGGTATTCGCCGCGTCGGTCGCGGCGCTCGTCGCACTCGCCGCCGTGATCGTGCTGCGGCTGCCGCGCAGCTCGCCGACGTCGACGCTGTCGTACGGCAAGCTGCTCGGCTCGATGTGGCATCTGGCGGTCGAATTGCGCGGGCTGCGCGAGGCATCGCTGACGGGTGCCGCGCTGTTCGCGGCATTCAGCGCGTTCTGGCCCGTGCTCACGCTGCTGCTCGCCGGCGCGCCGTTCCATCTCGGCCCGCAGGCCGCCGGCCTGTTCGGGATCGTCGGCGCGGCGGGTGCGCTCGCGGCGCCGTACGCGGGCCGCTTCGCGGACAAGCGCGGCCCGCGCGCGATCATCTCGCTCGCGATCGCGCTGCTCGCGCTGTCGTTCGTGATCTTCGCGCTGTCGGGCTCGAGCCTCGTCGGGCTCGTGATCGGCGTGATCGTGCTGGACGTCGGCGTGCAGGCCGCGCAGATCTCGAACCAGTCGCGCATCTATGCGCTGAAGCCCGAGGCGCGCAGCCGCGTCAACACGGTGTACATGGTGTGCTATTTCATCGGCGGCGCACTCGGCTCGTCGGCCGGCGTCGCCGCATGGCACGCGTTC
>NZ_JAAGPH010000272.1:0-234 GCF_017104705.1 Burkholderia sp. Se-20373
TAAAAAAAAAAAAAAAAAAAAAAAAACAAAACTGCTTCTCAATATTAAAATCGATAATCAATAGACTCGCTAAACGTAATGTGATCTCTGGATAGTCGCCGTAAATACACATCTTGCGCATTGGTGTACATATCTGTGAACGATTCATGCATCGGCATGCTGTACAAAACTCACCAATCAATCACATAGCACATGTAGCCACATCACTACAACACACTCAAATACTACGCGATA
>NZ_JAAGPH010000273.1:0-4370 GCF_017104705.1 Burkholderia sp. Se-20373
ACGACATTGATCAGCACGAGATGAAGCAGTCTGTCCCGCGACGAGGCTCTACGAGGCTGCGCGCGACGTAGCCTGCGTCGAGCACGACGAGCGTGGCGCTCGCAACGGGCACGCGCAGCGCCACGGGTGCATCGGGCTGCGGGCGGAAGTCGGGCGAGTAGCGCGCGGGCGCGGTGCCCGGAGGCAACCCGAGCGCGGCGTGCAGCGGGTCGATCGCGGCGGGAGCACGGGCGACGGTCGCCGCGTCGGGCGTCGCGTCCGGCAGCACGAACAGGTTGACCGCGAACGGGCGATCGGTCGCCGCGCGGATGGCGTCGACTTCGGTCGCGAGGCGCTCGGGCGCGAACGCGGCGGCGCCGAGACTGCCGAGCGCGCCGGCATTCGACGCGGCGGCGACCATCGCGGTCGTGGTCGCGCCGACCATCGGCGCCTGCACGAGCGGCAGGCGCAGGCCGAAGCGTTCGGAAAAGGGCGTGGCAAACAGACGGGCGGACATGGCGAATCCTTCGATGACGGTGCGCGAAAGCGCTTTGTAAAGGCCGGCACGTCGACTCTATCGAAGCGGCGCAGCGCCGAAAAATGAATAATCGAGATCGAAACGATCGCTGCGCGAGAAGCGCGCGCGTGCGCTGCACCATCGCATGATCGGTGGCACACTAGGCCGCCCTCTTCCACCACCGGGGCGCGCCTCGCGCACCCCGTTCGCCAGGAGTTCAGAACGTGACTGCCCAATGGATCGACATCGCCGCCGGTAACGACAGCTTCGGCGGCTATCTCGCGCTGCCCAAGCGCGGCAAAGGCCCTGCCGTCATCATCATCCAGGAGATCTTCGGCGTGAATTCGCACATCCGCGCGGTCGCCGACCAGTACGCGTCCGACGGCTTCGTCGCGCTCGCGCCGGACGTATTCTGGCGCACGCAGCCGCGCGTCGAGCTGACCTACGAAGGCGCGGATCGCGACAAGGGCATCGAGCTGATGAAAAAGACCGACGTGGGCCTCGCGGTCGCGGACATCGGCGCGGCCGCCGATGCGTTGCGCGCGCGCCCGGAAGTGGCCGGCAAGGTTGCCGCGATCGGCTACTGCTTCGGCGGCCAGCTCGCGTACCGCGCGGCCGCGACCGGCAAGATCGACGCGGCCGTGGCCTACTACGGCGGCGGCATCCAGAACGCGCTCGATCTGGCCGGCAAGGTCACGCAGCCGATCCTGTTCCACTACGCGGAAGACGACCACGGCATCCCGCTCACGGCCGTCGACCAGGTGAAGGCCGCATTCGCCGGCCACGGCCAGGCGTCGTTCCACGTGTATCCGGGCGCCGAGCACGGCTTCAACTGCACCGACCGCGCGTCGTACAACCAGCGCGCGTCGGCGCTCGCGCACGGCCGCACGCTGACCTTCCTCGCCGAGCACCTCTAAAAACGGCCGGCCGCGGGCCCCGCGCACCGGGCCCGCGTTATGCTGCTGTCATCGCCACGAGCCACCACGGGGATGACAGCGATGCACTCGGACTATCTCGCGCACGACGCGATCGGCCTCGCCACACTGGTACGTGAGCGCAAGGCGAGCCCGCGCGAACTGCTCGACGCCGCGATCGGCCAGGCCGAAGCGGTCAACGGCGCGATCAACGCGATCGTGCTGCAGGACTACGAAGCCGCACGCCAGCGCGCGGCCGCCACACCCGACGGCGGCGCTGGCGCGCCGTTCGCCGGCGTTCCCTATCTCGTGAAGGATCTCGGCGCGGCGGTCGCCGGGCTGCCGCTGTCGATGGGCAGCCGGCACTACCGGTATTTCGTGCCCGCCGACGATTCGCCGGTGATCGCGCGCAGCCGCGCGGCCGGTCTCAACGTGTTCGGCAAGACCAACACGTCGGAGATCGGCCAGATGCCGTACACGGAACCCGAGCTGTTCGGCGCGTGCCGCAACCCGTGGAATCTCGATCACACGCCCGGCGGCTCGAGCGGCGGTGCAGCGGCGGCCGTCGCGGCCGGCATCGTGCCGCTCGCGCATGCGTCCGACGGCGGCGGCTCGATCCGCATTCCGGCGTCGTGCTGCGGACTGTTCGGGCTGAAGCCGAGCCGCAACCCGGTACTCGTCGACCTGCCGTCGAACGGCGAGCTGGTCGTCCAGCATGCGGTCACGCGCAGCGTGCGCGACAGCGCGCTGCTGCTCGACGTGACGACCGGCCAGACCTTGCCGGCGGGCGCGCCCGGCACGTTTCTCGACGAACTCGACACGCCGCCCGGCCCGCTGCGGATCGGCCTCGTGCTCGACCCGATGCTCGCGCCGGCACTGGCCGGCGACACGCGCGCGGCGCTCGACGACGCGGCCGCGCTGCTCGAATCGCTCGGCCACCATGTCGAGCCGGCGACGCTGCAGGTCAACTACGCACGCGCGGCCGAAACCTTCCTCACGCTATGGGCGACGATCGCCGAGGAGATGGTGCTCGGCGCGCGCGCGCTGACCGGCCGCTCGCCGAAGCGCGGCGAATTCGAGGCCGCGACGTGGGCGATGGCCGTGGTCGGCCGGCGCCTCGCGCGCACGCGCCTGCCTGACGTGCTCGAATGGCAGCGCCAGCTCACCGTGCAGGTGGCCGGCCTCGTGTCGCGCTACGACGCGATCCTGTGCGCGTCGCTCGCGGGGCCGCCGGTGAAGATCGGCGAATTGCAGCCGACGCCGTTCGAAGCCGCGCAGATGAAGGTGCTCGCCGCGCTGCCGGTGAAGCCGCTGCTGAAGGAGATGCTCGCGAAGTCGTCGGAAAAGGCGTTCACGTGGGCCGGCTGCACCGAACTGTTCAATCTGACCGGCCAGCCGGCGATGTCGGTGCCGCTCTACTGGAACGCGCGCGGGCTGCCGATCGGCGTGCAGTTCGCCGCGCGTCACGCCGACGACGCGCTGCTGCTCCGGCTCGCCCGGCAGCTCGAACAGGCGCGGCCGTGGTTCGAGCGGCGCCCGCCGCTGATGCAGGCGCAGCGCTGACGCACGCGGCCGCGCGCCGCCGTCATCGAAAAAAAGCCCCGCCGGCACACCCGGCGGGGCTTTGACGCATGCAATCGCGTGAGCGCGCTTACATGACGAGCCGTTCGCAGATCGTCCGCGTCGCGGCCGCCGTGTTCAGCGTATAGAAATGCAGCCCGGGCACGCCCGCGTCGACCAGACGCTGGCACAGGCTCGTGACGACGTCCGCGCCGAACGCGCGGATCGACTCGCGATCGTCGCCGAAGCTTTCGAGCCGGCGCGCGACCCAGCGCGGCACTTCCGCGCCGCACATCTCGGAGAAGCGCATCAGCTGCGAGAAGTTCGTGATCGGCATGATGCCCGGCACGATCGGCACCTCGACGCCCAGCTTGCGCGCATCGTCGACGAAGCGGAAATACGCGTCGGCGTTGAAGAAGTACTGCGTGATCGCGGAATTCGCGCCGGCTTTCACCTTGCGCGCGAAATTCTCGAGATCGGCCTTCGGCGAGCGCGCTTGCGGGTGGTACTCCGGATAGCCGGCCACCTCGATGTGGAACCAGTCGCCGTGCTCGGCACGGATGAAGCTGACGAGCTCCGACGCATAGCGCAGTTCGCCGACTTCGCCCATCCCCGACGGCAGGTCGCCCCGCAGCGCGACGATGTGGCGGATGCCGTACGAGCGGTACTGGTCGAGGATCGCGCGCAGGCTGTCGCGTGACGAACCGATGCACGACAGGTGCGGCGCGGCCTCGAGGCCGTCCTTCTGCATGTCGAGCACCGTATCGAGCGTGCCCTGCTGCGTCGAGCCGCCGGCGCCGAACGTGCAGGACACGAATTTCGGCTTCAGCGGCAGCAGCTGCGCACGCGTGGCGCGCAGCTTCTCGACGCCTTCCGCCGTTTTCGGCGGGAAGAATTCAAACGAGAGTTCGATCGTTTTCATGATTCTGAGGGGACAAGCCCTGGTGCCTCAGCCGATGTCGCGCTGACCGAAGATCAGCGCGGACAGCAGCCACGACACGATGCTGTACAGGATCGAACCGAAGAATGCGGACCAGAAGCCCGACACCTCGAAGCCCTTCAGCAGCGACGACGCGAACCAGAAGCACAACGCGTTCACGACGAGGATGAACACCCCGAGCGTGACGATCGTGACGGGCAGCGTCAGCAGGATCAGCACCGGACGGATCACCGTGTTGATCAGGCCGAGCACGACCGCGATGATCAGCGCCGTGCCGAAGCTCTTGATGTGGATCGACGGCACGAGGTACGTGATGATCAGCAGCGCGAGCGCGTTGATGACCCAGGTGAGGATGACGCTCATGGAGTGCTCCGGTTCGGTTGTCGATCGGTACGATCAGTGGCCGCCGCCGGCCGCCGCGGGTGCCCGAAGGCGCGCCGCGGCAGCCGGCGATCCCGCG
>NZ_JAAGPH010000025.1:0-69846 GCF_017104705.1 Burkholderia sp. Se-20373
CGACGCCGTCGGCCGCACCGGCCCCGGCCGCCGAGCCGGCTCCGCCGCCCGCGCCGGCCACGACGGAAGCCGTCGAGAATCCGTACGGGCTCGGTGCGCTATGGAAGAACGGCGATTTCGTCGCCCGTTTCGTGCTGATCCTGCTGGTGATCATGTCGATGGGCAGTTGGTACATCATGATCACGAAGTTCCTGGAGCAATTGCGCGCCAATCGCCGCGCGAAGCTGGCGGATGCGCAGCTCTGGACCGCGCCGTCGCTGGCCGAGGGCGCCAAGCTGCTCGACGAGGCGTCGCCGTTCCGGTTCATCGCCGAAACGGCGATCGAGGCCGGCGAGCATCATGAAGACGCGCTGCTGGAAGCGGTGGACCGCAACACGTGGATCGACGTGTCGGTCGAGCGCTCGATCACGAACGTGTCGAACCGGATGCAGGACGGGCTCGCGTTCCTGGCCACGGTGGGCTCCACCGCGCCGTTCGTCGGGCTGTTCGGCACGGTCTGGGGGATCTATCACGCGCTGACGGCCATCGGCATCGCCGGGCAGGCGTCGATCGACAAGGTCGCGGGCCCGGTGGGCGAGGCGCTCATCATGACCGCGATCGGCCTCGCCGTCGCCGTGCCGGCGGTGCTTGGCTACAACTTCCTGGTCCGCCGCAACAAGTCGGTGATGGAGCGGGTGCGCAACTTCGGCGCGCAGCTGCATACCGTGCTGCTGGCCGGCAATCGGCGCCCGGTACGCGCGTCGTCGTCGCCGGCCGCGGCGTCGCTCGCGAACTGACCGGCTGACGGAGACGCGCGATGGCCATGAACGTCGGGCAGGACGATAGCGACGAGGTGATCGCCAACATCAACACGACGCCGCTCGTCGACGTGATGCTGGTGTTGCTGATCATCTTCCTGATCACGATTCCGGTCGTGACGCACACGATCCGGCTTCAGTTGCCGAAGGAGACGGTGCAGCCGCTGCAGACGACGCCGAAGAGCATCGAGATCGCGGTGAACCGCGATGGCGATTTCTTCTGGGGCGAACAGCTGGTGGATGCCACGACCCTGCTCGCGAAGCTGAAGGACGTGTCGCAGCAGCAGCCGCAGCCGAGCGTCCACGTGCGGGGCGATCAGAACACGCGTTATGAGTTCATCGGTCGGGTGGTCACGATGTGCGAGCGCGCGGGGATTGCGAAGCTGTCGTTCATTACGGAGCCGCCGGCGCGCGGGGGATAGTCGCGCAGCGGAATCGAGGGAAGCAGGGGGCTGGCGGCAAGTGGTGGAGCGCTGACGCTGGTCGACCGCGAAGCATGGGATCCGCGTAAGCGCTGAAGCGCTAACGTGGATCGACCGCGAAGCATGGGGCCCACGTAAGCGCTAAAGCGCTAAAGCGCTAACGTGGGTCGACAGGAGTCGACGATGGGAATGAATGTGCCTTCGGGCGGGAGCAATGCCGAACCGGAAGTGATGGTCGATATCAACACCACGCCGCTGATCGACGTGATGCTGGTGTTGCTGATCATGCTGATCATCACGATCCCGATTCAGATGCATTCGGTAAAGATGGACCTGCCGGTGGGGAATCCGCCGCCGCCGGCCGCGCCGCCGGAAATCGTGCAGATCGACATCGACTTCGACGGCACGACGACATGGAACGGCGCACCGGTGCCGGACCGCGCGGCGCTCGAGTCGAAACTGACCCAGGTGGCGGCGGAACCCGTGCAGGCGGAGATCCATCTGCGCCCCAACAAGCTGGTGCCGTACAAGGACGTGGCCGCGGTGCTCGCCGCCGCGCAACGCGTGGGCGCGACCAAGATCGGCCTGATCGGTAACGAACAGTTCATGCAATGACGACACGGACGAGCCGATGAACCCGCGACGACTGAAACGGATGATGGCGGTGACGGCGCTCGGCGCGGCGGCCCTGCTCGGACGCCCGGCGCTGCCGGCGGACGCGCTGCGGCCGGACGTGGCGAAACCGTTGGCGGCCGCGCAGGAGCTGTACCGCGCACGCAAGTATCGCGACGCGCTGAGCAAGATCGCGCAGGCGGCCGCCGTGCCGAACCGGACGCCATACGAAACCACCGTCGTGGAAGAAATGCGCGGCGCGGCAGCGATGGCGGCCGGCGACTCGGGTACGGCCGCGCAAGCGTACGAGAGCGTGCTGAACGCGGGGCGGCTCTCGGGCGACGACGAGCAACGGACCACGGCGGCGCTCGCCGGCATCTACTTCCAGCAGAAGAACTACCCGCTGGCGATCCGCGTCGCGCAGCGCTACCTGAAGGCGGGTGGCTCGGATCCGGAAATGCGCACGCTGCTCACGCAGTCTTACTACCTGTCAAACGATTGCGCTCCGCTCGTGAACCAGTTGAAAGCGAGCACCGACGCGCAGGCGAATGGCGGACACGCACCGGATGAAGGGCAGTTGCAGATGCTGGCGACCTGCGCGCAGAAAGTGAAGGACGGCAACGCGTATCGCAGTGCGCTCGGGCTGCTGGTCGCTTATCACCCGAGCCCCGCGTACTGGGACGAAATGGTCACGGCCATTCGCGGCAACCCCGGGTATCTGCCGACGCTCGACCTCGACATCTACCGGCTGCGGCGGGCGACGGGCTCGCTCACGACCGCCAACGCATACATGGAAATGACGCAGCTCGCGCTGGTGGCGGGCTCGCCCGCCGAGGGCAAGCAGGTGATCGACCAGGGGTTCGCATCCGGCGTACTCGGCAAGGACGCGCAGGCGGACCGCGAGAAGCGGCTGCAGACGCTCGCGGCGAAGCGCGCGCAATCGGGCGCAGACGCCACGACGCCGGCAGCGCCGATCGATGCGGGCATGAACCTCGTCTTCGAGGGTCATGCGCAGCAGGGGCTGCCGATGATGGAGCAGGCGATCGCGAAGGGCGGGCTCGAGCATCCCGACGCGGCGCGGCTGCGGCTCGGCGAGGCGTATTACTTGGCCGGCCAGAAGGCGCGTGCGGTCCAGGTGCTGCGCACGGTCAAGGGCACCGACGGTTCCGGTGATCTGGCACGGCTCTGGACGGTGGTGGCCTCACGGTAACGCAACGGAAGTACACGGCCGCGCGCAACGCGAGCGGTCGGAAAGCGGTGTGCCGCCGCGATCGCACCCATGCACGACGGGCAGGTCAGCCGATGGAAAGGGGAAACCTTGTTAATTAGTAAACCGAATGAAATGGGCGAGTGCCGCGCGGCCGCACGGCGCCGGTGCGCGGCCGCACCGCGCGGTGCTTGCACGTCGCGACAGCGTGCGGCGGGGGATCGTGCCGGGCCGGCTGCGTCACGGCATCGGTCGGGGCTTGACGACATCAAACCGATTTCGACTGCGAGGGACCGTCTTTCCATGGTTTTGCCCCCTGATGAGTCGGTGCTCGTCGCCGTGTCGCTCGGCAACAAGATCCGGGCGTTGCGCCAGCGCCTGAAGCTCACGCTCGACGAAACGTCGACGATCGCCGGCATTTCGAAGCCGTTCCTGTCGCAGGTCGAGCGCGGGCGGGCGACGCCGTCGATCACGTCGCTGGTGCGGATCGCGAAGGCGCTGGGCGTGACGATGCAGTACTTCATCGACACGCCGACGGAAGCGCGCTCGGTATGCCGCGGCAACGCGCTGCAGTATTTCCAGTTCACGAACTCGGCCAGCCGGTTCGCCAGGCTGACGAACCCGGTGGACAGCCGCAAGCTCGACGCGATTCTCGTCCGGATGCCGTCGGGGCAATTGCCGTCCGAGATGACGACGCATGCCGGCGAGGAGTTCGTCTACGTATTGCGCGGGCAATTGGCGCTGACGCTGGAGGATTGCACGTTCACGCTGAACGAGGGCGATACCGCGCATTACGAATCGACGATGCCGCATGCGTGGCGCAATACGGCCGACGAAGAGGCGGTGATCGTCTGGGTCGGCACGCCCAGGCTGTTCTAGCGAAGGTGGCCGGCAGGAAGGAGAAGTACCCGGTCGACGGAAGAGGGGGCGGTACGGCGCGCACACAGGTTCGCGTTGTACTAAACCCGCTGTTTGTCGAATCGGGAAGAAGCAGGCAATGCGCTCAATGTAGGTGCTTAGTATGACGAATCAAAATAGAACAAGACGGTGATGCTGAATGGCGCTGGTGCTACGAGGCCGATCCGTTCGAGTCGTGGCAGTCGATAGCGTGGCAATCGCGGGTTCCGGTACACGGGCACCCAGGACGCGCAAGGAATTCACAAGGTTCCGGCGCACAGCAGGTGGGGTCTTACTACGAGCGAGAGGGAACAAGATGAAGCAGAGAGTGTTGGCGTTGGCCATCAAGAGGATAGTCTGGGCGGAACTCGCGTTGACGGCCGTACTGGCGCCGCCGGCGTTCGCCCAGAGCCAGCCGGCGCCGGGCGCCGTCGCGATCGCGGATGCGGTCGCGAGCGGCGCGCCCGTGACCGTCGCACAGGCGGGCGACACGGCGGGCAGCGCCGCCGCACCGGACGCTGCGGCACCCGGTGCAGCGGCCGACGCGACGCCTGCCGCACCCGCCGCGAACGGGCAGGGCAAGGTCGCGCAGATCAAGCGGTTCGAAGTGACGGGCTCGCTGATCCGGCAAGCCGACAAGACGGGTTTCCAGCAGGTGCAGACGATCACGCCGAAGGAAATCCAGGCCAGCGGCGCGGTGACCGTCGCCGACTTCCTGCGCGATGCGGCAGCCAACTCGGCGAACAGCTGGGGCGAAGGGCAATCGGGCAACTTCGCGGCCGGCGCGGCCGGCATTGCACTTCGCGGCCTCTCGGAGAAGTACACGCTCGTGTTGGTCGACGGCCAGCGTGTCGCGCCGTATGCGTTCTTCTCGAACAGCGTCGATTCGTTCTTCGACCTCAACACGATTCCGCTCAACGACATCGAGCGGATCGAAATCGTGAAGACGGGCGCCGTGTCGCAGTACGGTTCGGACGCGATCGGCGGTGTCGTCAACATCATCACGAAACACAATTTCCGCGGCCTGCAGCTCGACGGCAGCCTCGGCAGCGCGATCAACGCCGGCAACGGCGACGGCACGATGAAATTCGGCGTGCTCGGCGGCTTCGGCGACTTGAACGCCGACCGCTTCAACGTGACGGCCGCGCTCAGCTACTACAAGTCGAACGGCTTCACGCTGGCCGATCGGGATTCCACGCGCAACCAGGACTTCACGGGCAAGCCGGGCGGCTTCTCGCTGCTCGCGCCGTCCTACTGGAACATGCCCGACGGCAGTGCGCAGGCGCTGACCGGCGGCTGCCCGTTCGGCGGCTCGGTTCATCCGGCCGCGCCGAATTCGCTGTCGGCCGGGTTGCCGGGCACCATCTGCGGGTACAACACGGCGGAAAGCACGTCGATCCTGCCGATGACCGAGCGCCTGAACGCGAAGCTCCATGGTGACTTCAAGATCGACGACAAGACGACCGCGTTCGCCGACTTCATGGAGAGCTACAACACGACCACGACCAACGACGGCCTGTGGAACAACGTGATCGGCAACTCGCAGAACCCGGCGCTCGTCTGGAATCCGCAGACGAAGCTGCTGTCGCCGTTCAACTACACGGTGCCGGTCAGCAACCCGTACAACACGACCGGCGCGGCCACGCCGCTCACCTATGCGTTTCCGAACACGGTCGCGCAAAAGACCTGGGCCAACTACTGGCGGGCGGCCGCCGGCATCAAGGGCTCGTTCACGTTGCCGTACGGCGACTGGGACTGGGCGACGTCGGTCAGCCATTCGCAGAGCACGGTGTCGAACGTGTTCACGAACCAGCTGAACGTGAACGCGCTGAACAACATCTACCAGAACGGCACGCTGAATTTCGCGAACCCGGCCGCGACGCCGAACGCATTCAACGGGCTGTTCCAGGAAGCGAACAACCTCGGCATCTCGAAGCTCGACACGATCGATGCGACGCTGTCGACGCCGAACCTGTTCCATCTGCCGGCCGGCGACGTCGGCATCGGCTTCGGCGCGCAGTTCACGCACCAGAGCGAAACGCTGACGCCGGGCTCCGAATACCTGAGCGGGGCCGTCGTCTCACCGGACCTCGAGACGGTGGATGGCCAGCGCAACGTCGCGGCCATCTATTACCAGATCAACATACCGATCATCGAGAACCTGACGTTCAGCCAGGCAGGCCGCTACGATCACTACACCGACGTGGGCGGGGCTTTCTCGCCGCGCTTCGCGTTGCGGTACCAGCCGATCAAGGCGCTCACGTTGTATACGTCGTACAACCGCGGCTTCCGCGCGCCGACCTTCGTCGAGGACAGCAAGTCGCAGACGCTCGGGATCCAGGTCGATCCGGCCACCGGCCAGAACTACACGTCGATCACCGTCGGCAACCCGAACCTCGCGCCGGAACGCACGCGCAACCTCAATATCGGCTTCCAGGTCTCGCCGAGCCGTTACACCGACCTCGGCTTCGACTGGTACAAGATCCGCATCGACAACGTGATCGGCCAGGGCAAGCCATCGCAGGTCGTGACCGACCCGACGACCGGCCAGTTGCTGTACAAGGTGATTCCGTACCAGAACCTCGGCTACCTCGACACGAACGGCTTCGAAGGCACGTTCCGCCAGGGCCTGCCGCTGAAGGGCTGGGGCACGATTACGCTGTCGGGCGACTGGGCTTACGTCAACAGCTACAAGATCGGCTTCCCGGGCGCCGCGCCGGTCAACGGCGCAGGCAACAACTTCACGATCACGCAGCCGTTCGGCGGCAGCTTCCCGCGCTGGCGCGGCAATACGACGCTGGACTGGAACTACCGGAAGTTCGATGCGGCGCTGACGTGGCAGTTCACGGGCCCGTACGCGCAGAACCTGATGCCCGAGCCGAGCAAGGTCGGTTCGTACAGCCAGTTCAACCTGATGGTGACGTACACGGGCTTCAAGAACTGGACGATCTACGGCGGCATCGACAACCTCTTCAACCGCACGCCGCCGTACGACCCGATCTTCGCGAACGGCACGCTGAGCCAGAGCGGGTACGACACGTCGGTGTACTCGTACATCGGCAGGTTCGCGCAGGTCGGCGCGACGTACAAGTTCTGATGGCGATCGCGATGCACTGACAGGTTTGGGACAGGCCGCTCCACGTCCACTACCCCCCTTTTCGGGGCGGCCTTTTTTCACCTGGCGCCACGACGGCCCGCAACCGGGACGCGCGGCGGTGCAGTTCATCCGATCGTGACCAGCACGAACCATCCGCGGGACGCGGCCGTATGCGGCGTCCGGCACGGGCATCGATTGCGTGCAGGCTTCGCACCCGCACGCTTCCGGACAGACTGACCATGAGACTGTTGAATGGGCGACGGGCACGCGTGCCGCGCCACTCGCACCTGACGCGCACGCACGGGCGGATGCGTACTGCCACGCGCGCCGCGCTGCTCGCGTGCGCCGTGTGGCTCGTGTCGGGCGGCGTCATGCCGCAGGCCGCGCTCGCGGTGCCGGCGATTTCGCAATACGACCATCCGAAGTATCCGCCGGGCTTCACGCATTTCGACTACGCGAATGCGGATGCGCCGGACAGCGGCACGCTCCGGTTCGAGAACTACGACGAAGCGCAGAGCTACGATTCGCTGAACCCGTTTCTCGTGCGCGGCGCGCCCGCACCGGACATCAAGAACCTGATGTTCGACACGCTGATGCAGCGCAGCTGGGACGAGCTCGCATCCGAATACGCACTGATCGCCGACGACGTCGACATCGCGCCCGACGGATTGTCGGCGACGTTTCACATCAACCCGGCCGCACGCTTCTCGAACGGCGACCCGATCACCGCGGCCGACGTCAAATATTCGTTCGACACGCTGTCGAGCCCGCAGGCGTCGCCGCTGTACAACGCGCAGTTCGCGATCATCAAGCGCGCGATGGTGGTCGACGGCCAAACGGTGCGCTTCGAATTCAAGCACGCGGAGCGCGACGCCGCGCTGATCGCGGGCGACCTGCCGGTGTTCTCGCCGAAGTGGGGGCAGCGCGCGGATGGCACGCGGCCGCCGTTCGACCAGATCGCGAACGTGCCGCCGATCGCGAGCGGCGCGTACCTGATCGACCAGCGCAGGAACGACAAGCAGATCAGCTACGTGCGTAACCCGCACTACTGGGCAGCGAACCTGCCGTCGCGACGCGGCATGTTCCGCTTCGCGCACGTGTCGTTCAAGCTGTACCTGGATCAATACACGGCGCTCGAAGCGTTCAAGGCCGGCGACATCGACGCGCGCATGGAATACAGCGCGACGCAGTGGGCGCGCAAGTACGTCGGCAAGAATTTTCGCAACGGCATGCTGACGCGCGGCGAGTTTCCCGACGGCCCCGCGCAGATGCAGGGTTTCCTGATGAACATGCGCAAGCCGATGTTCCAGGACGTGCGGGTGCGGCATGCGCTCGCGCTGGCGTTCGATTTCGACTGGATGAGCCGGATGATGTTCTACGGGCAGTATCGCCGCACCAACAGCTTCTGGGAGGCGAGCCCGTTCGCGGCATCGGGCATGCCGAGCGGGAAGGAGCTGGCGCTGCTCGAACCGTTCCGTTCGACGCTGCCGCCCGAGGTGTT
The DNA here is from genome assembly GCF_017104705.1 of Burkholderia sp. Se-20373. Lineage (NCBI taxonomy): Bacteria > Pseudomonadati > Pseudomonadota > Betaproteobacteria > Burkholderiales > Burkholderiaceae > Burkholderia > Burkholderia sp. Se-20373. The sequence goes on from NZ_JAAGPH010000025.1 coordinate 8,534, forward strand.
CGGCCCGATGGTCCGGCAGCCGTCGACGCTGCCGCCGAACTCGCTGCGCGCGAACCTGAAGGAGGCGCGCGACCTGCTCGCGCAGGCCGGCTGGCATTACCGCGACGGGGCGCTGCGCGACGCGAACGGCACGCCGATGACGATCGAGATCATCGACGACCAGCCCGGCATGGACCGCCTGATCCTGCCGTACACGCAGGCGCTCGCGATGCTTGGCATTCAAGCCTACCTGCACGAGATCGACAGCGCGCTCTACCTGAAGCGGCTCGACAATTTCGAGTACGACATGACGACCTACATCTACCTGCCGGTGACGATTCCGGGTGCGGAGCTGACGCGCCGCTTCGGCAGTGCGGCCGCGTCGCAGCCGGGCTCCGAGAACTATCCGGGCGTGAAATCGAAGGCCGTCGATGCGCTGATCCGCGCGGCGCTCGCGGCCGACACGCTCGACGATCTCGAGACGGCCACGCACGCGCTCGACCGCGTGCTGATCAACCTGTACGCGCTGATTCCGCAGTATTACCTGCCGAATGCGCGGATCGCGTACAAGGCGACGCTCGGTCATCCGTCTATCGTGCCGGACTCCTATCAATACGAGGACTGGATCATCGACTACTGGTACGTGAAGCAACCGGCGGCGAAACCCGCGCCGGCCGCCTGACGGAGGAACGACGATGCTGGCATACATACTCAGGCGCTTGCTGCTGATGATCCCGACGCTGATCGGGGTGGTGACGATCACGTTCGCGGTCACGCAGTTCGTGCCGGGCGGCCCGGTCGAACAGGTGCTCGCGCAGTTGCGCCACGGCAGCGCGCGCGGCGGGGAGGCGGGCGGCGCAGGCGGCTACCACGGCAGCCAGGGCGTCGACCCGCAGCAGATCGAGCAGATCCGCAAGCAGTTCGGCTTCGACAGGCCGCCGCTCGAACGCTACGTGCTGATGCTGAAAAGCTATGCAACGTTCGACCTCGGCCAGTCCTATTTCGCGCACCGCAGCGTGTGGGCGGTGATCCGCTCGAAGCTGCCGGTGTCGATCACGCTCGGGATGTGGACGGTGATCCTCACGTACCTGGTGTCGGTGCCGCTCGGCATCGCGAAGGCGGTGCGCAACGGGTCGCGGTTCGACACCGTGACGAGCGTGCTGGTGCTGGCCGGCTACGCGGTGCCGGGCTTCGTGCTCGGCGTGCTGTTGCTGATGCTGTTCGGCGGCGGCACGTTCTGGCAGGTGTTCCCGATGCGCGGGCTCACGTCCGACAACTTCGACGACCTGACGCTGATCGGCAAGGCGCTCGACTATCTGTGGCACGTCGTGATGCCGGTGACGGCGTCGGTCGTCGGCAACTTCGCGATCGTCACGATCCTGACCAAGAACACGTTCCTCGAGGAAATCGGGCGGCAGTACGTGCTGACCGCACGCGCGAAGGGCGCGCCGGAGCGCGACGTGCTGTGGAAGCACGTGCTGCGCAATGCGGCGATCCCGTTGCTCACCGGGCTGCCGGCCGCGTTCGTCGGCGCGTTCCTGAACGGCAACCTGCTGATCGAGACGCTGTTCTCGCTCGACGGCATGGGGCAACTGTCGTACGACTCGGTGATCCGCCGCGACTATCCGGTCGTGCTCGGCTCGCTGTTCCTGTTCACGCTGATCGGCCTGCTGACCAAACTCATCGCGGATATCTGCTATGTCCTCGTCGACCCCCGTATCCAGTTCAACCGCCTGGACCACTGACCCGGCCTGCGCCGCGTGCGCGGCGTCGCCGTCGCCGTGGCGGCGCACGTGGCTGCGCTTTCGCGCGCAGCCGCTCGGCTACTGGAGCCTCGTGATCTTCGCGGTGCTGTTCGCGCTCAGCCTCGGTGCGGACCTGCTGTCGAACGACCGGCCGCTGATCGTGCGCTACGAAGGGCACTATGACTTCCCGATCGTGAAGGACTATCCGGAGACGGCGTTCGGCGGCGACTTTCCCGCGATGACGAACTATCTCGATCCGTATATCCGCACGAAGATCGAGTCGCACGGCAATTTCGCGATCTATCCGCCGAACCGCTATCGCTACGACACGATCGACTATTTCGCGTCGCGGCCGTATCCGGCGCCGCCGTCGTCGAGCAACTGGCTCGGCACCGACCAGTTCGGGCGCGACGTGCTTGCGCGGCTGCTCTACGGGTTCCGGCTGTCGGTGCTGATGGCGTTCGCACTGACCGTATCGGGCGTGCTGGTCGGCGTGCTGGCGGGCGCGCTGCAAGGCTTCTACGGCGGCCGCACCGACCTGGTCGGGCAGCGCCTGATCGAGATCTGGAGCGCGTTGCCCGACTTGTACCTGCTGATCATTTTCGCATCGATCTTCACGCCGTCGCTGTGGCTGCTGTTCATCCTGCTGTCGATGTTCGGCTGGCTCGTGCTGTCCGATTACGTGCGTGCCGAATTCCTGCGCAACCGCGCGCTCGACTATGTGAAAGCGGCGCGCACGATGGGGCTGACCAACGCACAGATCATGTGGCGCCACGTGCTGCCGAACAGCCTCACGCCGGTGATCACGTTCCTGCCGTTCCGGATGAGCGCGGCGATCCTGTCGCTGACGAGCCTCGATTTCCTCGGCCTCGGCGTGCCGCCGCCGACCCCGAGCCTCGGCGAGCTGCTGCAGGAGGGCAAGAACAACCTCGATGCGTGGTGGATCTCGGTCGCGGCGTTCGCGGCGCTGGTGGTCACGCTGCTGCTGCTCACCTTCATGGGCGATGCGCTGCGCAACGCGCTCGATACGCGCACGCGCGGTTCGGCATTCGGCGGAGGGCGGTGATGACGAGACCGTTGCTGCAGATCGACGGGTTTTCCGCGCATTTCGGCGCGAGTGCGGCCGTACAGGACCTGAGCCTGTCGATCGGCCGCGGCGAGCGCGTGGCGCTCGTCGGCGAATCGGGATCGGGCAAGAGCGTGACCGCACTGTCGATCCTGCGGCTCGCGCAGCAGGCGACGCTGTCGGGGCGGATGCTGTTCGACGGCGAGGACCTGCTCGCGAAGACCGAGCAGCAGATGCGCGGGATTCGCGGCGCCGACATCGCGATGGTGTTCCAGGAGCCGATGACCGCGCTCAATCCGCTGTATACGATCGGCAAGCAGATCGCCGAGAGCCTGCGGCTGCACGAGGGGCTGCGTCCGGGCGATGCGCGCGAGCGCGGGATCGCACTGCTGCGGCGCACCGGGATTCCGGAGCCGGAGCGACGCATCGACAGCTTCCCGCATCAATTGTCGGGCGGGCAGCGGCAACGCGCGATGATCGCCATGGCACTGGCGTGCCGGCCGCGGCTACTGCTGGCGGACGAGCCGACCACCGCGCTCGACGTGACGGTGCGCCAGCAGATCGTCGACCTGCTGATCGAGCTGCAGGAGCAGGAGGCCGCCGCACGCGGGATGGCCGTGCTGCTGATCACGCACGACCTGAACCTCGTGCGGCGCTTCGCGCAGCGTGTGGCCGTGATGGAGAAGGGCGTGCTGGTGGAGACCAACACGACCGCCGCGCTGTTCGCGGCGCCGCAGCATCCGTATACGCGCCGGCTGCTGGACAGCGCGCCGCAACGGGCGGTCGAGCCGGTTGCCGCCGGCGCGCAGACGATCCTCGACGTGCAGCACCTCGCGGTCGACTACCGCATCGCGGCAAAGGGCTGGCGCTCGGTGCTCGGCAAGACGACGTTCCGCGCCGTGCACGACGTGCAGCTGAGCCTGAAGCGCGGCGAAACGCTCGGGATCGTCGGCGAGTCGGGCTCGGGGAAATCGACGCTCGCGTCGGCCGTGCTCGGGCTGCAGCGGCCGGCGTCGGGCGGGATCGAGATCGATGGCATGCCGCTGGCGTCGCTGCGCACGACGCAGGGCCGGCGCACGCTGTACGGGCGCATGCAGGTGGTGTTCCAGGATCCGTTCGGCTCGCTGTCGCCGCGCATGACGGTCGAGCAGATCGTCGGCGAGGGGCTGGGCGTGCATCGGCCGCAGGTGGCCGGCGACGCGCGGCGGGCGCGGATCGCCGCGTTGCTGCAGGAGGTGGGCCTGCCGCCCGAGGCGATGCTGCGCTATCCGCACGAGTTTTCCGGCGGCCAGCGGCAGCGGATCGCGATCGCACGGGCGCTGGCTGTGGAGCCGGAACTGCTGGTGCTCGACGAGCCGACGAGCGCGCTCGACGTGTCGATCCAGAAGCAGGTGCTGAATCTGCTGACGAATCTCCAAAAGAAGTACAAACTCAGCTACCTGTTCATCACGCACGATCTGGCCGTGATGCGCGCGATGGCCCACCGGGTCATCGTGATGAAGGCGGGGCGCGTGGTCGAGGCGGGCGAGACGCTCGACGTGCTGCACGCGCCATCCCATCCGTATACGCGGGCGCTGCTCGCGTCGTCCATGCTGGCGCCTGAGCGCGGCCCGCAGGAGCAGCAAGAGAGAACCGATGATTGATGAGAACCGGGCGCCGGGTGCCCGAGCCGTGCAGGCGGCGCAGGGGTTGCGCAGCGACGCCGATTTCTGGTCGCTGCGCATCGTCGACGAGACGATTGACGAGCACGCGGTGCGCAACGACGTCGCGCAGCCGTTTTCGCGCACGCGCGAGCGCGGTGCGATGCTGACGGCCTGGGCCGGCACGGGCGCCGGCTATGCGGCGACGCCCGACCTGTCCCCGGCCGGGCTGCAGGCGGCGCTCGACATCGCGACCGCGCGGGCCCGGGCCAGCGCGCCGTGGGCGCTGGTCGATCATCGCCACGCTGCGCGTCCGCAGGCGAGCGGCACCTATGCGTCGCCCGATGTCGATGCGGCGCTGCCGTCGCGCGCGGAGTGGATCGAGCGTCTCGCGCACGAATGCGCGGCGGCAAACCTCGGCGCACGCATCGTCGAGCGTTCGGCGAGCGTGATGATCGTGCACACCGAGCAGTGTTACGTGACGAGCGACGGCGTACGGATCGACCAGCGCTTCCGCTTCCTGATGCCCGAGCTGCAGGCCGTCGCCCATGGCGACGGCGACACGCAGACGCGCTCGCTCGGCCAATCGGGCACGCTGGCGCAGGGCGGCATCGACGTGCTCGCGCGCTACGGCTTCGACGGCGCCGGCGCGCGCGTGGCCAACGAGGCGCTGCAGTTGCTCGCCGCGCCGAACTGCCCGACCGGCCGGCGCGACCTGCTGCTGATGCCGGATCAGATGATGCTGCAGATCCACGAGTCGATCGGCCATCCGCTCGAACTCGACCGGATTCTCGGCGACGAGCGCAACTTCGCCGGATCGAGCTTCGTCAGGCCGGAGATGGTCGGCCACTATCAATATGGCTCGCCGCTGCTGAACGTCACGTTCGATCCGGAGCCGACGGCCGAAGCCGCGTCCTACGCATTCGACGACGACGGCACGCCGGCGCGCAAGCAGTACCTGATCCGCAACGGCGTGCTCGAACGGCTGCTCGGCGGGGCGCTGTCGCAGCAGCGCGCGGGCTTGCCGGGCGTCGCCAACTCGCGCGCGTCGAGCTGGAACCGCGCGCCGATCGACCGGATGGCGAACCTGAACGTCGAGCCCGGTGACCAGTCGCTCGATGCGCTGATCGCGGGCACCGAGCACGGGATCCTGATGCGCACCAACACGTCCTGGTCGATCGACGACCACCGCAACAAATTCCAGTTCGGCTGCGAATTCGGGCGACTGATCGAGAATGGCCGGCTCACGCAGGTCGTCAAGCGTCCGAACTACCGCGGCATCTCCGCCCAGTTCTGGCGCAGCCTGCGCGCGGTCGGCGATGCCAGCACGTTCGGCATCTACGGCACGCCTTACTGCGGGAAGGGCGAACCCGCGCAGATCATCCGTGTCGGGCATGCCGCGCCGGCCTGCGTGTTCGCCGGCGTCGACGTCTTCGGAGGCGCGTGATGACGGGATTCGATCCGATGGCCCGCCAGGCCGGAATCGACTGGCACGCGTATTTCGCCCGGCTCGCCGACGACGCGCAGCGGCTGACCACGCCGACCGAAACTGTCCTGCTCGGCTTTTCCGGCGAAACGTCCGACTTCATCCGTTTCAATGGCGGCAGGATTCGCCAGACCGGGCGCGTCACGCAGGGGCGGCTGTCCGTGCGGCTCATCGACGGGGCGCGGCAGGCGCACTCGGCGCTGACCGTCTGCGGCGATCCGGCGGCCGATCTGCGCGAACTGGCGGACGCGCTTGCCGTGCTGCGTGACGGCCTGCGCGATGCGCAGGACGATCCGCATCTGCTGTTCGATACCGCGTCGTGGGTGCAGGAAACGCGCCGCACCGGGCGCTTGCCGAATGCGGACGCGCTCGCGCGAATCGTGGCCGAATGCGCGCGCGGGCTCGACTTCGTCGGCTTTTACGCGGGCGGCACGCTGGCGCGCGGCTTCGCGTCGTCGACCGGCAGCCGCGGCTGGTACGAGGTCGAGAATTTCAACTTCAGCTGGTCGCTGTACGACCCGAGCGGCCGCGCGATCAAGACCGTCTATGCGGGCGACGACTGGCGCGATGCGGCGTTCGCGGCGAAGGTCGACGCGGCCGCGGCGCGGTTGCCCGTGCTCGGCCGCGCGCCGAAGGCGCTTGCGCCCGGGCGCTACCGTGCGTATTTCGCGCCGGACGCCATTCACGAGATGACGAGCCTGCTCGGCTGGAGCGGCTTTTCGGCGCGCGCGGTGGCGAGCGCCCGCAGCCCGCTGCATCGCCTGTACGCCGGCGAGGTCGCGCTCGATCCGCGCGTGTCGATCACCGAGGATTTCTCGCTGGGGATCGCGCCGGCGTTCAACGCGGACGGCTACCGGCGCGACAGCGTGCCGCTCGTCGTCGAAGGGCGGGGCGCCGGGCAGCTCGTCTGCGCCCGCACCGCACGCGAGCAAGGGGGCACGCCGAACGGTGCGGACAACGCCGAAACGCCGCAGTCGCTGACGATCGCCGGCGGCACGCTCGCCGATGCCGACGTGCTGGCCGCGCTCGACACGGGGCTCTACGTCGGCAACCTCTGGTACCTGAACTTCTCCGACCCGATCGCATGCCGGATGACGGGGATGACGCGGTTCGCGACGTTCTGGGTCGAAGGCGGGCGCATCGTCGCGCCGGTCGACGCGATGCGGTTCGACGACAGCTTCTATCGGCTGTTCGGCTCGGAGCTCGAGCAACTTGGCGCGGCACCGGCGCTGCTCGCGAGCGACGACACGTACGGCGAGCGCGCCACCGGAGGCGCGCAGCTGCCGGGGCTGCTCGCGCGTTCGTTCGAGCTCACGCTGTAGCGCGTTCGCGGACCCTCGCCGATGCCGTCATTCTTCATCGACCGTCCCGTCTTTGCGTGGATCGTCGCGCTCGCGATCGTCGTGGCGGGCGTGCTGGCCATTCCACAACTGCCGATCGCGCAGTATCCGCGCCTGGCGCCGCCACGGGTCGTGATCACCGCGTCCTATCCCGGCGCGTCGACCGAGACGGTCGATGCCGACGTCGGCAGCATCATCGAGGAAAGCCTCGATGGCGCCGACGGGCTGCTGTACTACGAGACCAGCAGCGACGGCCACGGCAACCTCGAGATCGACGTGACGTTTTCGCCCAGCACCGATCCGGACATCGCGCTCGTCGACGTCAACAACCGGTTGAAGCAGGTCGAGCCGCGGCTGCCGCAGCAGGTCGTCCAGCAGGGGATCGGCGTGTTCAAGGCGGCGAACACGTTCCTGATGCTCGTCACGCTGACATCGACCGACGGCACGCGCGATTCCGCGCAGCTCGGCGACTACCTGAACCGCTACGTGCTGCGCGAGCTGAAGCGCGCGCCGGGGGTGGGTGCGGCCGAGCTGTGGGATGCCGACGAGGCGCTGCGGGTCTGGCTCGATCCGGTCAAGTTGCGCGAATACGATCTCGGCGCCGACGACGTGATCACGGCGATCAGCGCGCAGAACGCGACGGTCACGGCCGGCGCGATCGGCGATGCGCCGTTCGTGCGCGGCCAGCAGCTCACCGCGACGGTCGTGGTCAAGGGCCAGCTCACGTCGCCCGAGGAGTTCGGCAGGATCGTGCTGAAGTCGAAACAGGACGGCTCGGTGGTGCGTGTGGCCGATGTCGCGCGCGTCGAGATCGGCCGTGACGACTATTCGTTCTATTCGCGGCTGAACGGCCGGCCGGCTGCGACGGTCGGCATCCAGCTCGGCCCGCGCGGCAACGCGCTCGAAACGTCGAATGCAATCCGCGCACGGCTCGCGGAACTCTCGCGGACGCTGCCGCCGGGCGTCGCGGTCGAGATTCCGTTCGACGGCGCGCACTTCGTCAAGATCGCGATCCACGAAGTGGTGCTGACGCTGGTCGAGGCCGTGGTGCTGGTGTTCTGCGTGATGTGGCTGTTCCTGCGCGACCTGCGCTACACGCTGGTGCCGACCGTCGTGATTCCGGTCACGCTGATGGGCGCGTTCGTCGCGATGTGGGCGTTCGGGCTGTCGATCAACGTATTCACGATGTTCGGCCTCGTGCTGGCGATCGGCATCCTGGTCGACGATGCGATCGTCGTCGTCGAGAGCGTGCACCGCGTGATGGAGGAGGGCGTGTCGCCGCGCGACGCCACGCGCCGGGCCATGAAACGGATCGGCGGGGCGATCGTCGGCGTGACCGCGGTGCTGACCGCCGTATTCGTGCCGATGGCATTTTTCCCGGGCAGCGTCGGCGGCATCTACCGGCAGTTCGCGGTCGCGATGATCGCGTCGATGCTGGTGTCGTCGTTCATGGCGCTGTCGCTCACGCCCGCGCTGTGCGCGAACCTGCTGAAGCCGGTCGCGCGACACGATGGCGGCGCAGGCCGTGCGCGGCGACGCGGCATCGGCACGCGTCTGGCCGACCGGTTCGGTGCGGCTTTCGCGCGCGCCGAAACCGGTTATCGCCGCGTCGCCGTGTTTGCGGTGCGCCGCACCGGCATGGTCGTGGTGGTCTACGCGGCGCTCGTGGTCGGATGCGGGCTGCTGTACTGGATGATGCCGGGCGGCTTCCTGCCGACCGAGGACCAGGGGCAACTGCAGGTGATGATCCAGTTGCCGGCCGGCGCCACGCAGGCGCGCACGCTCGCGGTCGTCGAGCGGGTGGAGGCGATCCTGCGCGGGGAGCCGGCGATTGCGAACGTGACGAGCGTGATCGGCTGGAGTTTCGTCGGCAGCGGGCAGAACGTCGGGATGGCGTTCGTGGAACTGAAGGACTGGGCGAAGCGCGACGTCGATGCGATGGCGTTGCGCGACCGGCTCAACGGGCGGTTCAGTGCGATCCTCGACGGCAACGTCGAGGCGGCGCTGCCGCCTTCGGTGCGCGGCATCGGGCATTCGGACGGCTTCACGTTCCGGCTCGAGGATCGCGGCGGAGTCGGGCTCGATGCGTTGAAGGCGGCCCGTGAGCAGCTTGCCGAACGCGCGAAGGCGAGCCCGTTGCTCTCGGCCGTGCATTTCGAGGACCTGCCGGATGCACCGCGTATCGAGCTCGATGTCGATCGCGCGAAGGCGTATGCGCTCGGCGTGCCGTTCGAGCGGATCGCGGGGCTGCTGGGCGGCACGTTCGGCTCGAACTACATCAACGACTTTCCGGCGTCGGGCCGGATGCGGCGGGTGATCATCGAGGCCGATCCGGAGGCACGCGCGACCGATACGCAACTGATGGCGCTGACCGTGCCGAACCGTACCGGCGACATGGTGCCGCTGTCGGCCATTGCCGCGCCGCACTGGACGATCGGGCCGGTGATGCTGAACCGGTACAACGGCTATCCGTCGCTCGACATCAGCGGCCGGGCGGCGACCGGCACGAGTTCGGGCGCGGCGATGGCGGAGATGGAGCGGCTTGCCGCTGCGCTGCCGGCCGGGATCGGCTTCGACTGGGTCGATGCGGCGCGCGAGGAGCAGGTCGCCGCGCGGCAGACGCCGCTGCTCGTCGGGCTGTCGGTGCTCGCGGTTTTCATGGCGCTGGCTGCGCTGTACGAAAGCTGGACGATTCCGCTGTCCGTGCTGACGATCGTGCCGCTCGGCATGATGGGGGCGATCGCGGCGGCGCTCGCGCGCGGCATGCCGAACGACGTGTATTTCAAGGTCGGGATGATTACCGTGGTCGGGCTGGCGGCGAAGAACGCGATCCTGATCGTGCAGTACGCGCGTGACCTGGTCGTGCATGGCGTGCCGTTGCGGCAGGCGGTGGTCGACGCGGCCGCCGCGCGATTCCGGCCGATCGTGATGACGTCGATGGCGTTCCTGCTGGGCGTCGTGCCGCTCGTGCTGGCAACGGGCGCGGGGGCGGAAAGCCGACGGTCGATCGGCACGGGCGCGTTCGGCGGCGTGCTGGCGGCGACGGTGTTCGGGCTCGTGTTCGCGCCGGTGGCGTTTCGGGTCGTGGCGTCGGTCGGGCGACGTGGCCAGCGGGTGACGGTGGCGAAGCGGGACGATCGTCAGGCGGAGGTGGTGGGGGAGTGAGGTCGCTTCGACAGGTGATTGTCGAGCGTTGTGTTGATTAAATGCGATTGCCGCGCAGCCGGTTCACCGACATTTCAATTCAAGGAGACGAATTCAGACCATGTCCTACGTTCTGTATTACTCGCCCGGCGCGGCAAGCATGGCCGTGCACTGGATGTTGATCGAACTCGGCGTGCCGTTCGAAACGCGCCTCGTCGATATCGATACCGGGGCGCAGCATGCTCCCGAGTACCTGCGGTTGAATCCCGCGGGCCGAGTGCCGACGCTGGTCGTCGACGGCGTGCCGCGGACCGAATCGGCCGCGTTGCTGATGCTGCTCGCCGAACGTCATCCGGAGCCGCGCCTGGCTCCGCATCCGGGCTCGCCTGAACGTGCCGAGTGGTTCGAGATGATGATCTATCTCGCCAATTCGGTCTTGCCGGCGATGCGAAACTGGTTTTATGCGGAGACGGATGGTGACCCGCGGTGCGCTGACATGGTGAAGGTTTTTTCACAGGGGCAAGTCGAGGGGGCGATGGCGCATCTCGACACGCTGCTGTCCGATGGCCGTTCGTATTTGATCAACGACCGGTTGAGCACGGTCGACTTCCTGGCGCTGATGCTCATGCGCTGGACGCGCAACATGCCGCGTCCGGCAACGACGTGGGTGAATCTGACGCGCTATATCCACGCGCTTCGCGCGTTGCCGACGTTCCTGGAATTGAATGCGCGCGAAGGACTGACGGAGTGGATGAATCCGGTTTCCTGAGTGTGTCGAGGGCGCTCAAAAGTGCGGCAGCGGCCGGTTGAAGGCTGCTTGCCGCGAGGTTTGGGGCTGAAATATCGTATTTGACATAATCAACATTATCGACAATTTCGCTTGTAGCAGCCATATCCTAATGTCGTGTTCTAGCCATTTAGAAATGTCGTGTTTTGGCCTGTAGGTTGATCGTCTGCACCCTTGGGAGCGCCGGCGATGAACGCGACTGGGACGATCACCATGACGATGCGCGAACTGGACCGATTCAAGGTCATTCAGGACGTAGCCGACGGCACGCTCAAGACGCGATCGATGTCGGGACACCGGGCGAAGGACGCTAACCGCAGTCAGGACCCGAGTGCCGCCGATTGATGACTGTTCCGTTTCCCTCCGCGAGCTTGACGGAACAATCAGACCCAAGCCGCAAGACAACCGACGCGTGCTTGTCAAACGCACAGCAGCCCGAGCGAGATGGCCTTCGTCACCGCATGACGACGGCCCTTGGCATTGAGTTTCCGAACGACATTGCCGATATGAAAATTCACGGTTCGCTCGGTGATGCCGAGAATCTCGCCGATCTCCCAGCTCGTCTTGCCGGCGGAACACCATTGCAGGCATTGCCGTTCGCGTGAGCTCATGCCCGACATCCGCGTGGTGCCCTGCCCTTTGGTTTCCCGCGCGATCATGGTGACCTTTTCCTCGATGTACGCACAAAGCAGACTGAGTTTCGCGGTCTGGCCGAGGTCGTGCGCCGGGATGCCTTCAGAGCCGTCGGATGCCACACTCAGCACGCCGATGTCGCCGCGATGGCCGCGCACCGGCAAGCTCAGGCCGTGAACGAGACCGAAGCGACGCGCGTCCGCTTCGAGGCACCGCTGCTCGCCGGAGCTGTACATCGCGCGCTCCCATCGCAGCGGCAGCGAGGACGTGCGTGCGTGGGCGAGTATCGGGTCGATGTTCGCGTAGCGGCGCTCGGTGTAGACATCCTGCCAGGCCGGGCAGTTCGAGATGATGTGACTGAAGGCGGTCTCGCCGGCGGACGCGGACGAGACAACCGAATACATATAAGTTTGGTATCCGGCCTCGCGGCAGAAACTTCCCACGTGGGCCCCGAGTTCCTCCATCGTCTGCGATTGAAGGATAGGCATGAATTCGTCTACCAATTCAAACTCCGTATTGACTCTTCACTGATCTCGAACGCAAGCACGCATCAACACCATCGGAAACACCGCGCTCGCCCGCCGACAAGCGGCGCCCGCGCGGGTCGATCCGGTATTTCATGGCCGGTACTCGGGGCGAGTCCGGCTGGTGCCGACGGTACGGGAGCGGTTAGCTGCCCGACGCACTTTCGCGCAGCTCGCGCACCTGCTCGACACGTTCATGCACGGCGGCCGACGCGACCGGCCCTGCCTTGAGCAGGACGCGATCCACGGTAATCGGCTGCAGGTCATTCCTGTCGACGACCACGGACTCCAACACCCGACCGCTCTCCCGATCGATCTGCTGAACCGCGACACCGTCGTTGACGAGGTACTTGCTCCCCCAATCGAACAGCACGACCAGCAGCGGGAACAGGTCGATGCCCATCTGCGTCAGCACGTACTCGTAACGCGTGGGCCGCGTCATGTAGCGCCGGCGCTCCAGCAGGCCCTGATCGACCAGCCGTTTCAATCTGCGCGTCAGCGTATTGGTTGCAATCCCGACACTGCGCTGGAATTCGTCGAAGCGTGTGCACCCCTGCAACGCATCCCGCAGGATCAGGAGCGTCCACGATTCGCCGATGCAGTCGAGTGCGCGCGCGGTCGGGCACTCCATCGATTTAAAGCTGGTCGTTCTCATGGCGTGAAGGCTAACATCGTGACTTCTAATATGCAAGTAACTATCCGGACGGATGCCCTGTGGCGTCAACGGCATGCCGGACGGGCGTGTCCGGCACGCCTTTGGATCAGGCGTCTGCCGGCGGAGGGCCGAATATCAGCGCGGCGTTCGTTCCGCCGAAGCCGAAGGAATTCGACAGCGCGTACCGCACCGGCCGCGACTTGCTGCGGTTCGGCACCAGATCGAGGCCGTCGCATTCGGGGGCCGGGCGATCGAGGTTGATCGTCGGCGGTGCGACCTGGTCGCGGAGCGCCAGCAGCGCGAACACCGCTTCGACGCTGCCGGCGGCGCCGAGCAGGTGCCCGGTCGACGCCTTCGTGGCGGACACCGACGCTCCACCGGACAGATGCTCGCCAAACACGCGTTTCAGCGCGGCGATCTCGGCCAGATCGCCGGCGGGCGTCGACGTCGAATGTGCATTGATGTAGTCGATGGCGTCCGGCTCGATGCGCGCGCGCTTGAGGGCGGCCAGCATCGCGCGGGCCGCGCCGTCGCCATCATCCGGCGGCGCGACGATGTGATAAGCGTCGCCCGACATGCCGTAACCGATCACTTCCGCGTAGATCCGGGCGCCGCGCGCCAGCGCATGCCCGTATTCCTCGAGGACGACCATGCCGCTGCCCTCACCCATCACGAAGCCGTCGCGGTCGGCATCCCACGGCCGCGACGCCCGCTCCGGCGTGTCGTTGAAGCCCGTGGACAGCGCTTTCGCCGCGGCAAAACCGGCGATCCCGACCTCGCACACGGCGGCCTCCGCGCCGCCCGCGATCATCACGTCCGCGTCGTCGAGCGCGATCAGGCGCGCCGCATCGCCGATCGCATGGGCACCGGATGCGCATGCCGTGACCGTTGCGTGCGTCGGGCCGCGAAAGCCGTACTTGATCGAAATCTGGCCGGCGGCCAGGTTGATCAGGTTCGACGGAATGAAGAACGGCGACAGCCGCTTGCCGGGCGCGCGCTCGATTTGTCGCGATCCAGCCTCGATTCCCGGCAGGCCGCCGATACCCGCCCCGACCATGACGCCGGTGCGATTCTGCAGCGCCCGGTCGTCCGGATGCCATTGTGCGTCGTCGAGCGCTTCCGCGGCGGCCGCGATCGCATAGACGATGAACGGATCCATTTTCTTGACTTCCTTCGCCTCGACCCATTCGGTCGCATCGAAGCCGCCGTCGCGCGCATTGCCGGCGGGAATCAGCCCGGCGATCTTGCAAGGCAGATTCGACGTGTCGAAGCGATCGATGGTCGTGATGCCGCTTCGACCGGCGAGCAGGTTCCGCCACGAGTGTTCGACACCGACGCCGAGCGGAGTCACGAGGCCGAGCCCCGTCACGACGACGCGCCGCAATCCCAGCGGATGAGGCAGTTGGGGAGTGTTGGCATTCATTGAATTCTCCAGTTGGTTCGCGGTGAATGACCTTGACGCGGGCTCATCGGCTGACCTCGAGTTCGACCGCCTGGTTGCAGAAGCGGCCGCCCAGCACACACGCCGACACGAGCACCAGCGCGGACGTCGCGACCGGGAGGACGATCGAGTGCGGCTGCAGCAACGAGGTCACGATCGGGGCGACGCCCCAGGCAAGCGCATTGATCGACGAGACGACGCCCAGCACCTGCCCCTGATCGTCGGCAGTGGCGCGGTTCGACGCGATGCTGAGCAGCGTGACGTAGCAGTTGGAGACGGCGAGCGCGAGCAGCGGCACGGCCGCCCAGAGGCTGACGGGGGCGTCGACCAGCATCACCAGTGCGATCAGGACCGGTTGCGCGATCAGGCTGCCCATGAGGTTCTGGCGCGGTGAAAACGCCTTCGCCAGTGCGGGAATGATGAACAGCAGCGACACGGCGAAGCAGGCCGAGTAGAACGACAGCAGCATCGCTTCCCAGAACGCGTCGAATCCATACCGCAACAGGGAAAAGGCCGACATGTAGTTGAAGAAGATGTAGTAGCCGGTCAGGAACACCGCGAGGATGACGAGCGGCGTACGGAGTACCGGCGATGCCGCATTCGCGACGATGCGCCGCCATGCGCCGGTGCGTCGCGCAGGCGTGGTGCCGTCGTGTGCGCGACGATCGGTGAAGAACGCGATCACGAACGCGAGCGTGAGCGCCGCCAGGGCGGCACCGATGACGAACGGCAGCGCGACGCCGAACGCACCGCCGCCCGTGCCGGAAAACACCCCACCGATGACCGGCCCGATCGCGAATCCCACACCGTTCGCCGCCGTGATCATGCTGAGGTTGCCGGCTTTCGTGTCGGGCGTGCTGATGTCGATGACGGCCGCCTGCGCAACCGGCAGGCTCGCGGCGGTCAGACCGCAGATCGCGCGGCCGACGAGCACCCCCCACAGACTGCCGGCGTACACGCCGGCAGCGGTGCCGAGCATGCCGAGCGCGTTGCCGCCCAGGCACAGCAGCAACACCCGTTTGCGGCCGTACCGATCGGACATGTCGCCGAGCAGCGGCGACGCGGCGAACATGGCCAGCGGATAAAGCGCCAGCACGATGCCGTAGATCTGATAGCGCGTGGCCTCGCTCACCGACGCTGCAAACAGGCCGGTTTCGTTGTTGAGCAGCATCGGCGTCAGCGCGGGAAACACGATGCCGATGCCGGCGGCATCGACAAAGATGGTCAGGAACAGCGAGGCAATGGCAAGTTTGGATGTCTTCATGGTCAGCGTGCGGACGGACGGGCAACCGTCCGTCCGGGGTCAGGGAAAGGGATCAAAGCGCCGCGAGCCGGTCCAGGCAAGCCGCGGTCGTGTCGAGCAGCCAGTTGCCCGAGTCGTCGGCGGCCGGCATTTCCAGCCGGCCGAGTTCGTCGAGATACGCGGCGTGTTCGACGGGCCGCCCGCTGCCCACGCCGTCGCCGAGCGCGCTGTACAGCGGCAACATCCTGAAGAACGGATCGGATTCGGGCGTCTCGTCGCGGGCGCGGGCCACCCATTCGGCGGCCGGTATCCCGCGCAGCGTCGATCCGTTGCGCAGCCGCGCCACGATCGCGCGAAAATCCAGATCGTCGATATGGACATTGCGCACGGCCGACATCAGGGTGACCTTGCTGCGACGGACGATGTAGCGGGCCACGTGTTCCGTCGGCATGACCGGCACCGCCACGGGAAGATCCGGGTAAGCGCCCATCGCCACGCATTTGTTGCTGAACGCGACGAAATGGTTCTGCCGTTTCAGGTTCGGATCGCGGTCGTCGATCAGCAACGGCAGCCGATAGATCGACGTGGGATAGCCGTGCAGTACCGATTGCGCGAAGCAGGCTTCCGCCACGAACTTCGAGCGTTCGTAACCCGACGACAACGCGCGGATCGCCGCGTGGTCGAGCCAGTGTTCCGGCAGCGATCCCAGCTCCGTGTACTGCGTCGAAATGTAGTGCACGTGGGCGACTTTCGCGGCCGACGCAAACGCCAGGACGTGCCGGCTCGCGCCGACGTTGCCCTCGCGCATGAAGGCGTAGTCGGCCGCGTGATTGACGTGCGCCGCGCAATGCACGACCTGCGTGACATGGGTCAGCAACTGCGCATGGTCGTCGTCGTCCATGCCGAACCGCGGCAAGGTTGCGTCGCCGCGGCAGATCCGGACACGCGCGACGGGCAGCGCGCCGCCGAACATGGCACGGTAGCGGGCGTCGAGACGCGCGCGCGCGTCGGCGTCGTCGTTGCCGCGCACCAGCATGTAGACGTCCGCGTGCGTTTCCTCGAGCAGCATCCGCAGGAGCCACGCGCCAAGGTGCCCGGTCGCGCCGGTCAGCAGATAGGCGTCCGTCGCCTTTGCCGCCGTCCCCGTGAATGCCGGCAGCGTCGCGGCGGCCGCCAGATCCGCCGCATACGGCGCATCCTCCTGCCGGCTGACGGCGTCGTTCGTCGTCGTCGCCCCGTCGGGCCGGTGCGCACACGCGGCAAGGAAACCGTCGATCGTCGGGTTGGTCAGGAAGCGGCTGAAGTCGACCTTCAGCGCGAGTTCGCGTTCGGCGGCGAGGACCATGCGCGTCAACGACAGCGAATCGCCGCCGAGCTGGAAGAAATTCTCGCGGGTCCCGATCGAGGCCAGGTCGAGCTGCGTCTTCCAGAGCGTGCACAAGGCCGCTTGTTCCGGCGACAACGCCTCCGCCGCGTCGGCGGGACGCCGTGCATCGGCGTCCTGCTCGATCCGGGCCAGCACGCGTTCCGTGAGCGCCTTCCGGTCGACCTTGCCGCTGCTGTTCGACGGAAATGCGTCGAACGGCATCAGGCGCCACGGCACCATGTAATCCGGCAACCGCGCTTTCGCACCGGCCAGCACGGCAGGCTCGTCGAACCCGTCCGCAATGACGCAGCCGACGATCTGCCGTCCGACCGACGAGGCGGCGCCGACATCGACCACGAGTGCGCTCGCGTGACGGACGCCCGGATGCGACATCAGCACGTGTTCGATCTCGCCCAGCTCGACCAGCAGCCCGCGCAGCTTCACGCGGAAATCGTTGCGGCCGATGTAGTCGAGTTCGCCGTCGCGCCGCCATTTGACGATGTCGCCGGTGCGGTACATGCGCGTCGCACCGTCCTGATACGGATTGGCGGAGAACGCGTCGGGCGTCTTGAGCGTGCCGATGTAGCCGCGCGCCACGCCGCTGCCGCCGAGGTACAGCTCGCCGGGCACGCCGGGCGGCACCGGGCGGCCGCGTGCGTCCAGCACCCAGCAGCGCACGCCGTCGCATGCGAGGCCGATCGATGCGCCCGGCCCGTCGGGCACCTCGGTGCATGCATGATGCGTCGCATAGATCGTCACTTCCGTCGGCCCGTACAGGTTGTTGAGCGTCGTGGTCGTGCCCGACGCGAGCCACGCGCGCACCACCGGCTGCATCAAGGCCTCGCCGACCGAAATCACATGGCGCAGCGTCGGGCAGCGGGTGAGCGGCTCGAGCAGCAGGTTCAGCAGCGACGGCACGGTGCTCATCATGGTCACGTCGTGGCGTACGCACACGGCGGCGTGGCCGGCCGGCCCGTCCGTTTCCTCCATCAGCACGACGACCCCGCCCGTCATCAGCGGCAGGCAGAATTCGGGCACTGAGATATCGAACGTCAGAACCGTCCCTTGCAGGAACCGGTCGCGCGCCGAGAAGCCGAAATGGCGCTCCATCCAGCGCAGGCGCTGGGTCAGGCCCAGATGCTCGACCAGCACGCCCTTCGGATTGCCGGTGCTGCCGGAAGTGAACAGCACGTAAGCGAGCTTGCCGCCGCGATCGGCGTAGTCGCCGTTCGGTTCCAGTCGAGCGTGATGCTGCACGCGGCCGGCTTGCACGACGTCGCAGTCGATCGCCGAGTGGTCCGCGCGGAGCACGACGTTGCACAGCCCCAGCGCGTCGCGCTCGGCGAGCGCCTGCCGCACGTCGTCGGACAGCCGGTGCCGTTGCGTCAACACCATCGCGCAGCGGGCCGTGTCGATCATGTAGCCGGTGCGCGCCGCCGGATGCTTCAGGTCGAGCGCGACGTACGCGGCAGCGCATTTCCAGATCGCGAGGATCGCGATGATGGATTCCGGGCACCCGAAACGCGGCATCAGGATGCCGACGGTCGTCTCGCTGCCCACGCCCTGGCGGTGCAGCGTATCGGCCACCGTATCGGCCAGCGCGTTCAATTCACGATAGGTCAGCCGTCGTTCGCCCCATTCGATGGCGACCGCGTCCGGCGTCTCTTGCGCGCGCCGTGCGAACTGCTCGTGCACGCATGCCGTGTCGCTCGGATCGACATCCCGCGTGTCGCGCGGCACCGGGCCGCACCCGGATGCCAGCAACCGCAGCTGGTCGGCCGGCAGCATCGTGATCGAGCCCACTTCGCGTTCGGCATGACCGGGGTCGGACAACGCCACCAGCAGCGTCGCGTAATGCTCCGCAATCTGTTCGACCGTCGCGCGGTCGAACACGGCATCGGCGTACTTGAGGTCGATCGCCCAATCGTGCTGACGTTGCGTCACCCACGCACTCAGGTCGAATTGCGCTTCCTGCTGCGTGATGTCGAGCGGTGTCGCGTCGCACCGTGCACCGACGTCGACCACCATCTCGGAGGCATCGAAGTAGTTGAAATACGTCTGGAACAGCCCTGCCGAACTGCTGGCGGAACGCAGGCGTTCGTCGCGCATCAACAGCGCGAGCGGGACGTCCTGGTAATCGACCAGCTCGAACAGTGCACGCCGGACCCGGTCGAGCGCCGCCGTGACGGTCTGGTTTTCGTCGACTTCGCTGACGAGCGGCAGCACGTTGACGAAATGGCCAACCGTGTTGCGCCAGCGCTGTGCCGAGCGACCGTTGAACGCGACGCCCGTGATCACGCGATTCTGGTTCGAGTATCGCGCGAGCAGCAACAGCCACGTGGCAAGATGCACGGCCGCGCGCCGTCCGCCCGGCATCGCGTTGAGCTGGTCGGCCAGGCGCCGCGACACCGGGACGCGCACCGTGCCGCCGGTCTTCGCGCCCTGCTCCGTGCGCACCCGATCCACCGGCAGGTCGACGCTGACGGGTACGCCGTCGCCGTCGATGATCCGCTCGACGAAGAATGCGCGTGCGGCCGTCAAGGTCGTCGCATCGAGTGCCCGTTGCGTGGCCACGAAGTCGCGATAGGGTGCATCGGAATCGACCAGCGGTGCCGTGGTGCCGCACATCGCCTGAAGAAGCTGGACGCCCACGATGAAAATGGTCGCGGCATCCATCACGAGGTGATTCGACGTCACGACCAGATACCATTCGCGCGGCGACACGCGCAGCACGTTCACGCGCGTCGCGAAGTCGGTCGCGAGGTCGGGCGACGCGGCCAGCAACGCCTGGATCCGGGCGTCGACGTCGGCACCCGATGCGGCGTCCTCGGTCGCGATCGCGCAACGCGAGAGCGTTTCGTCGAGCGAATGAACGACGTATCCCGGCTCGTGCTCGACTTCGTCGAACGTCGCGCGCAGCAATTCGTGTTCGCCAAGCAGCTCGCGCCATCGCGCCGCCAGCCGATCCAGGTCGAGCCCGTCGCCGGCCACGCGCCAGCCGACCGCGCAGTTGTAAGCGCGGCTGTCGCGGTGACGGATCTGCTCGTACCAGATCGCGAACTGATTGTACGAAAGCGGTACACGGGACGGTGCACCGCCCTCCTTCACGGGCGCGGCCTCGGCGTGAGCCGTCGCCGTCGCCCGGCTCATCGACTCCACCAGCCGGTCATGGATATCGGCGAGAGTCGCGCTGTCGAAGAACAGGCTCGCGGGCAGGCTCAGCCCGAGTCGCCCCTGCAGTTCGCTGCGAATCCGGATCGTGCCGACCGAATCGAGCCCGAGTTCGTCCAGCGTCGACGTCCTGGCAATCTGGTGCGGCGCGTGGCCCGTTTCCGCGGCGATCAGCCCGGTCAGCAGCGCGAACGCGCCGTCGGCTGTCGTCGCGGCCGACTCCGGCCCGATCGCGGTCGCGGTCGCGTCGCGTGTCGCGACCGGGTCGCCCGATCGTGCGGGCGCTTCCGGGACGACGCGATAAATCGCCAGATGCGCGCCGTGCCCGATGCGGCCCATCGCGGCGGTCAGTGCCGCGCAGGCGGCTTGCGGGGCGAGCGGTTGCAGCCGTCGCAGCGCGCGCGACGGTGCGCGCCCCCCCACCCGCTTCAACATGCCGGTGTCCGCCCACGGCCCCCAGTCGACCACGACGGCCGGCAGGCCGAGCGAAGCACCGTGCGCGGCCAGCCGTTGCAGCCCCGCGTTCGCGATCGCATACGAAATCTGGCCCGGCGATTCGACCAGCGACGCCAGCGACGAGAAATACACGATGAACCCGATCGAAGGCTGCCCGCACGCGTAGTCGTGGAGCACCGACGCTCCGCGCAACTTGGCGCCGAGAACGGTGCCGAGTTGCGCCGCGTCGGTGTCCAGGATGTTCCGGTCGGCGGTCGCGCCGGCCAGGTGAAAAATGCCGTCCAGCGCGCCCGCATGGGCAGTCAGCCACGCACCGTCCACCTCGGCGGCGGCGAGATCCGCGACGAGCAGTTGAATCGTCGCGCCGGACCGCTCGCGCAGGCCCGCCACCCATCGGTGATCCTCGTCGTCCGGCGTCAACGCGCGTCGGCGCATCAGCACGAGGTTCCGGCATCCGCAATCGTCGACGAGATGTTCGACGAGATGTTTGCCCGCCCCGCCGAACGCACCGGTCACGAGGTAGCGGCCGTCGCCGCGCGGCCGCAGCGCGTTGCCGCCGTCGACTTCCGGCAGGCCGGCCACGGTTTCGCGGCGCGCCAGCCCAGCGTCGTCGATACGCCATAGCGGTGTCGCGATGCGCCGCGACGTGATGCCCGGCTTGACGTCCCGGACCGCCAGGATCGCGTCGACGACGCGATCGCCCGCGACGGCGACCTCGAGCATTGCCGCGTCCAGCGTGGGCAGTTCGGCCTGCAAGTGAACCGCGAGCGCCTGCATCGTCGCCGCGCCCAGCACGTCCGGCGCGGCATGACCCGTCTCCGTCACGAGGCAGACCTGTAGCGGCTGTCCCGGTTGCCGGTCCGACACCGTCTCGATGCTGCGCCGCACGTCTCGAACGAAAGCGGCGACCGCGCCGTAGGACGCTGCGCCGGACAGCCACGCGTGAGGCGCCCAGACGACGATCGTGCGGACTCGCGCGCCGTCCGCCTGCGGTTCGTCGATCGGCTTGCCGTCGCGATGCGACGCGCCCGGCAACGCGAGCAAGCGGCTTGCCGCGCCGCGCGCGGCAAGCCCTTCGTGCCAGCGATCGGGCGCCGGTGCATCCGCCGGTGCGAGCAACAGCCACGTTTCGTCGGTCAGCGATGCGCCGGCCAACACCGCCGGGACACCGTCGCGCACCCATTCGACCCGGAAGTGCACGTCATGGCGCTCGGCGGCGCTTGCCGACAGGCGCACGCAGGTCACGCCATGCAGTGTTGCAACGTCCCGGCCGGATTCGTCCTGGACGAGCACGTCGCCGACCAGCATCGTGTCGCTCGACTCCCGCAGCACGGCCCGGCAAGTCAGCGCCGACGACCAGCGCGCGTCCGGATCGATCCGGATCGATTCGAGTGCGACGGGGGCATAGGCGCTCTCCGGACGGCCTCGGCATACACCGAGCGACTGGAAGCACGTGTCGATGAACGCACTGTGACTGAGCGGCAGGGCCGGCTGCGCGTCCGGCGGTGCGATGCGGCAGCGTACCTCGGTGTCGCTGACGCGCTGGTAGGCGGCGATCCGCTGGAACAGCGGGCCGTACTGGACGCCCCGGCGCGCATATTCGTCAAAGAACGCGTCCGGGCGCGCCCATTCGCCCGGCTGCTCGTCGAAGCGGCCGCTCGACGGCGGCAGCGGCGCGTGTTCCGATGCGACGTGCACGCGCGCCAGTTCGGCATCGCCATCGTCCGGCAGCCGATAGACGATCGTGTAGCGGCCATCGTGCGCGGGACCGGCCACCTGGCAGGCCACCTCGTGCGTCGTCGCCGGATCGTCGAAGGCGAGCGGTCGGCTGACCGTCAGATCGTCGAGCTGAATCATCGCGCCGGCAGGACCCTGTCGGCGCGCTCGCGCGATCGCCTGCATCGCGAGCGCGACACCGGTCGACAGGTAGAACGCGCCGGGTACGATCGCCCGGCCGTGAATCCGGTGCTGATTGATCCAGTCGAGCGCGGGCGTGCCGAGGTCGACCTGCAAGGTCGCGCGAAAGTCGATGCCCGACCAGGCCGGCGCATCGCGCAGCGGCTGTGGCGGCGCGGCACGGGTGCTCGCGCCGGAGACCGTGTGCGGCCACGAAGCCGGTTGCAGCAGCGTGTGGTCGAAACGATATGTCGGCAGTTCGACGAACGGCCCGGCGGCCCGCGCATCGCCGAATGCCTGCATGGCCTTCCGGATGTCCAGTGCGCCGCCTTCCGCGAGGCGCCCTGCGGCACGCAGGAACGTTTCGTCGTCGGCTCCGCGCCGGTCGATGCTGGGCAGGCACGCCAACCCGCGCCGTGCCGCCCGCGCGGTGGCCGCGACGAGGCCGCAGAGCACCGGACGCGGCCCGATTTCGAGCACCGCGTCGACGTCGTCGCCGACGAGCCCGGCGGCGGCCGCCGCGAAATCGACGGGCCGCACGATCTGTTCGGCCCAGTAGGCCGGCGAACCCGGTGCCCCGTCCATTTGCACGGACCCGACCCACCCTTCGACGGAACTCACGAAGCGGACGGACGGTCGCGCCACCGCGACGCCGCCGGCCAGGAGACGCGCCGCATGCGCGGCAAATTCGTCTGCCGCGGATTGCATCAACGGCGTATGAAACGCGCCCTGCGTGTCGAGCGGCAGGGTCGTCAGGCCTTGCCGCCGGGCATGCTCCGCGGCGGCCAGCACGGCCGCCTCGGACCCGGCGACCACGGTCGATTCCGGTGCGTTCAGCGCCGACAGCCACAGCGCGGCCGACGGCAGGCCCTGATTGACCTCGTCGATCAGGGCCTCGACGATCTGCCGCGGCGCGGCGATCGACAGCATCTTTCCGGGGCTGACCGTACACGCCCGCTCCATGGCATCGGCGCGCGCCAGCACCAGGCGGGCCGCCGTGTCGAAGTCGAATGCGCCGGCGAACCACGCCGCCGCATATTCACCGACACTGTGCCCGAGCACGGCGTAGGGCCGGCAACCGAGTTCCTGCCAGAACCGCGCGAGCGCGCATTGCAGGACGAGCAGCGAGAGCTGGGACGTCCGCTGTTCGCGCACGAGCGGCAGCGTCGCGCCCTCAGCCTGCCCGGTGGCCAGCATGCGCGGCAGCAACGGCGTGCTCCAGCCGACGATGCGGTCGACGTGATCCGCGAATTCCGTGAGCAACGCGCGGAATCGCCGGTTGGCGTCGAACAGGCTGCGAGACATGCCGGCGTACTGGCTGCCCTGCCCGGTGAAGACCATCGCGACGCGCTGCAGCCGCGTCGTCGGAACCGGTGCGGCGCAACGCTCGCGCAACCGGTCGACCAGTTCGGCCGGGCTGCCGGCCGCGACCGCGATCGACGCATGCGGCCACACCTGGCGGTTCGCCAGCGCCGCGTCGCACAGTGCGTGCAGGTCGATATCGGGCGATGCCTCGATCGCATCCGCATAGGCGTCAGCCAGCGCCTGAACCGACGCCGGCGTGCGCGCCGACAGGAACAGCAGGCTCGCGCCGCTGCGGCGCTCCGCCGCCGGCGCGGCCGCACGATGGGCGCGCGACTCGCCCAGCACGACGTGCGCGTTGGTGCCGCTCATGCCGAACGAGCTGACACCCGCGATCAGCCGCCCGTCCGGATCGTCCGGCTGCCAGCGCGTGGCAGTCGCAGGGATCACGCCCTGGAAGCGGGCAAGCGGCAGATCCTCGCTGATCTCGTCCGCCATGCAATGCGGCGCGAGTTGCCGCGCGGACACGCACAGAGCCGCCTTGATCAGGCTCGCGATCCCGGCGCTCCCCTCGCAATGGCCGATATTGGCCTTGACCGCCCCGAGATACAGCGGATGCACGCGCTTGCCGAACACGTCGGCGAGCGCCGACAGCTCGATTCGATCGCCGAGATCGGTGCCGGTCCCGTGTGTTTCGACATAGGAGACGTCGGCCGGCGTCAGCGCGGCGCTCGACAGCGCGTCTTCGATCACGCGCCGCTGGGCGGCCTGCGAAGGCGCGGTGATGCCGTTGCTGCGGCCGTCGCTGTTCACGGCGCTGCCGAGCAGGTTCGCGTAAATCCGCTTGCCGGCGAGCGCGGCGTCCGATTGGCGCATCAACACGACGGCGCCGACGCCTTCGCCGCGCGCGAAGCCGTCGGCGTGTCGCGTGAAGGTCTTGCAGCGACCGTCGGCGGCCAGCATGCCGGCCTGCGCCAGATCCACGCTGTAATCGTGCGTGAGCATGAGCGACGCGCCGGCCACGATCGCCGCGTCGCATTCGCCCGCGGCCAGCGCGCCGAGCGCCTGGTGAACCGCGACCAGCGACGACGAGCATGCGGTATCGACGACGAATGCAGGGCCTTCGAGGCCGAGGTGATAGGCGATCCGCCCCGCGGCCATGCTGCCCAGCGCACCGCGGCTCAGGAAGCCGTTGTAGTCGTCGCTGCTCGCCATCCGGCGTGCATAGTCGAGCGTGCTCAGACCGACGAACACGCCCCAGCGCTGCTTCCTCAGCGACGACGGGTCGATGCCCGCGTCCTCGATGGCGTGATAGCTCGTTTCCAGCAGCAATCGATGCTGCGGATCCATGTAGATGGCCTCTTTCGGCGCGATCGAGAACACCGCCGGATCGAATGCCCACGGCGAGCGGGCAAGGAAGCCGCCGTGCAGCGCTTGCGGCGGCGTCGCGGCGCCGTCCGCGCCGAAACGGCCGGCCGGCATCGGCCCGGTGGCTTCCCGCCCGTCCAGCACCACGGCACGGAAAGCGTCGAGCGAATGGGCGGTTCCGGGCAACTCGCACGCCATGCCGACAATGGAGATTTCCTCCGGTACCCGTTCACGCTGCTTCATTGCTCGACTCCGTCGTTGCGTTGTGTTTTTCCGTTCCGTTCTGCGCGTCGATCTGTTGCAGCATGCATTGCACCGAACGGCAGGCGCCTTCGAAAAAGCCCTGCAGGTCCGAATAGGCCTCGCCGCAGATATGCACGCGCCGGTTGGCCGGATCGGCGCCGATGCCGAAGGCGGCCAGTTGCCGAATCACGTCCGCCGAGCGGTAGCCGGGACGCCAGAAATGCACGCCGGCGCCGAACGGCGCCATGCTCCAGTCGCGGATGCCCCACTCGAGGATGCGCGGCGTGTCGTCGCGCGAGAACGTCTGCTGCAGCGTCCGGACGAGCGCCGCCTTCAGGCGCTCGCCCCGGTTGCGATACGGGGCCGACTGCCAGCCGCGACGGCCTTCTTCCGTGTCGATCAGGTTGGCCCAGTACTGATGCCACGGTTCGTCGCTGTAGAACATCGCCATGCCGTACCGTTCAGGCTGGCTGGGGTGGACCTCGAAATGAGCGGCCCGGACCATCGCGCCTTCGCCGCTGCCTGGCGGCGTGTCGGCGTTCCACCATGGGTCCTCGACCACGCAGCATGCCCACGTGATCGGGAACGGGACGACGGCGTCGAGGCTGGCGGTCACGGCCGGCGGCAGGCAGCGGGCAAGCGCCCGGAGCGGGCGCTGCGGCAGCGCGAGCACGACGCGCCCGCACCGGACGACGGCGCGGCGTCGCTCCGCGGTCGACACCTCTTCGATCGTCGCGGCGATGGCGCCGTCGGGCTGCTCCGACAAGTCGACGAGCGCGTGATCCACGACCACGTCGACGCCCAGTGCGCGCACCGCGCGCCCCGCGTAGTCGATCAGCGTCTGCATGCCGCCGACCGGCAGGTAGGACGGACGCTCGAGCAGGCGTAGATCGAGCAGCGTCGCGATCCATTCCGCGGCATTCGGATTCGCGTTCTTGAAGTTGTAGAACGCCCCCTTCTCGCGCGTGAACTCGACCGCTTCATGGCTCAGTACGTTCGACAGCACGTTCCAGATACCCTGCTGGTAAAGCGGCATGCCTCCAAACCGGGCGTCCGTGCGGAATCTCGCCAGTGCCTCGGCCCGGCCGGGCCGGTCGAAGCGGTCGCCGTCGAGGTCCCACTGGTCCGCGACGATCACGCGCACCGCATGCATCAGCAGCGCCCAGGGCGGATCGTGCGCGCGCGGATCCGCCAGCAGCGCGCGCTCGTCCTCGGTCAGCTTCGCCGCACACGGACGGATCGACGAACCTGCCTCGTGCGACGAAATGGGTTGCACGGGTACGCCGAGCGCCTGCACGAAGGCGTCGACGAGCGGTTGAAGATCGGGCTCGATTCGCACGGCGCCGTATTCCGCACGGAATGCGCCGGCGAGCATCTCGTCGGTCTGCACCCGGCCGCCGATGCGCGACAGCATCTCGACCAGCCGAACCCGCAGTTCGGGGTGACGCTTCTTCAGTTCATAGGCGGCATACAGGCCGGCCAGACCGCCACCGGCGATCAGTACATCGGTATCCAAATGAATTCTCCGTCTGGAAGACCCGGTGCCGCGTGCGCCATTGCGCCCGGCGACCGGGGTCGTTCTCATGCCGTTGCAAGCCGCGAGTGGATTTCTCGCGAAAGAAGGTCGATCGTGTAGTACTCGAACATGTCTTCGGCACGGAGGGACACCCCGAAGGTGGTGCTGAGCCGCAGCGACAGCGCCTGCACGCCCAGCGAATCGAGCCCGATCTCCGCGAACGGTTCGTCCCGGTCGATCAACGCATCGCTGCCCAGTCCGATCAACTGCGCCAGCGCGCGGCCGATTTCGGATTCGACGTCGTTGGCCGGCACGTCATCCGCCCGGGTGCGCTCGCTGGCCTGGCGGCAGAGGTCGACGAGCGCGCGCCGGTCTGCCTTGCCGCTCGTCGCCTGGCGCGGGATCTCCGCGACCGCGACCCAGTCCTTCGGCAGCCAGGCGGCCGGCAGCGCGTGGGCAGCGGTTTCGCTCAGCGCGCGCATCCACGCGGTGTCGTGGCCGTCGGCCAGAACCACGATGGCGGTCAGCCGGTCGCCGACGACGAGCGCGGTGGCGTCGCGCACCATCGGCGAGCGCAGCACCGCGGATTCGATCTCCGCCAGTTCGACGCGCTGGCCGTTGATCTTCACCTGGTCGTCCACGCGTCCCACGCAGTGGACGAGGCCGTCCGCATCGACCCGGCAGATATCGCCCGTCAGGTAGATGCGCGAGTACACCGGCAGGTCGCCGGTCTCGAACAGCGGATTCGCGATGAAGCGCCGCGCCGTTTCCGCGGCGTCGTTCACGTAGCCGTTGGCCAGTGCCGCGCCGCTGATGCAGAGCTCGCCCTCCTCCCCCGGCGTCGTGGGCACGATCGCGTTGGTCACGCCGTCCGCCGCGGTTCGACGCAGGTAGAAGCGCGTGTGAGAGACCGGTGCGCCGATCGGCAGCGAATCCCGCGGCGCGTCGTCGAACGGCCATGCGCTCGCCATGATCGTCGCCTCCGTCGGCCCGTACACGTTGTGGACGACCGTGTCGGGCAACAGGCGCCGGGCGCGTTCCGCGAGCGACGGACGGAAGACCTCGCCGCCGACGCAGATCGCCTTCAGGCTCGTGCATTGTTCGAAGCCCGGCGTTTGCGTGATGAGGTTGAACATCGTCGGCACGGTCGTGATGTGCGTGGCCGCATGCCGCCGGATCGCGGCCACGATCTCGACGCTGTCGATCCGGTGCGTGCCGCCGAGAAAGCACACCGTCGCGCCGATGGTCAGCGGCGCGAGCAGCTCGTGCATGGAGGGGTCGAAACACGGGTTGATGCTTTGCAGCCAGCGATCGTCCTCGCGGAAGCCGAGGTAGTCGATGATCCAGCTGAAATGATTCCACGCGGCGGCATGCGAGACGGCAACGCCCTTCGGCAGCCCGGTGGAACCGGACGTGAAGATGACGTAGAGCGGATCGTGCAGCTCGGCATCCAGCCCGAGATTGTCGGACGACAACTGGCTCGCCCGATTCAATGCCGCGTAGACGTCGCTTTGCGGCACGCCGCCGAGCTGCGTCATCGCGCGACCTTCCAGGGCCGTCAGCACGAACGCGATGCGCGCGCGCTGGACCATGTGACGCATCCGGTCCTCGGGGCACGCGGCGTCGACCGGCACGTAGACGGCCCCGCACTTCAGGATGGCCAGCAACGCGACGAGCCTGACGGGATCGTGATCCGTGCACACGCCGACGGCCTCGCCGGCGCGGATGCCGACTTCATCGCGCAGGAAACGCGCCAGCCGGTTCGCGCGCGCGTTCAGCTCACCGTAGGTCACGCTTTCGCGCTCCGAGAGGGCCGCGATTCGATCGGGTGCCGCTGCGGCGCGCTGCTCGAAGGCCAGATGCGGGATGCGGGGTGAATAGATGGATTCAGTCATCGCAGGATTCAGGACGAAGGGATTGAACGATCGAAGCGACACAGGCGACGTGCGGCTCCGAGAGCATTGAAAAGTGATTGCCGGGTACTTCGATGCCCTGCACGCGATGCTGCAGCGCGTGCGCATGCCAGTCGGGCAGCAGCGGCTCGCGCGCGTGCAGGCATGCCACGCGCGCGGCCGGGGCCGCGGCGGTGCGGTGGGACTTCAGCAAGGCCAGGCACGTGCGGCGCATGTCGAGCACCTCGCGCAGGCGGGCGGCGGGCATGCGCCGACGCAGGCAGGCGTCGATTTCGCTGTCGCTCGGCGATTCGGCGAGGACGCGATCGGCCTCCGCCGGCGGAAACATCGCCTTGAGCAGCGTGACGCGCTCCGTGCGGTCGTCGCTCACACGCTCGCGTGCCGCCAGGGCCAGCGACGGATCGAGACTGACCACGACGCCGAGGCGCTTGCCGCGCCGCTCCAGCAGGGCGGCCATTTCGCGCGCCACCACCGCACCGAACGAGTGACCGCCGATCCAGTGGAAAGGCCGGTCGTCGATCTCGCACAGTGCATCGACATAGCGGTGCGCGAGGTCCTTCAGGTCGGCGGCCTGCGCGAGTTGCGCCGGCACCCCGCGAAACGCCCGGACGATGAACGGCAGCCGCGCGGCCAGCGGCGCGAACGGCACGACGCTGCCGTCGGCGCCGTGAATCAGGGTCAGCACGGCATCGCTTGCATCGCGCGCCGCGCGTCCGGCGAGCACGCGCGTGACGTCGACGATCGGATCGACGGCCAGCTGATCGGCGAGCTCGGCTGCGGTGTGACGCCACCTGTCGCCGATGGCGGCCGCGAGCGCCGGCGCGCCGGCAACGCTCACCTGCCACGCGTTCGCCTGCGTCGGGTCGTGCGGCCGAAGCAGGATGGGGCCGTGCGCGCCGCCGCGGACCTCGAGCTCCCATTGATCGATGGCGGCGCCGGCGTCCGCGCCCCCCGCCGCGTCGAGACGATCGGCGACCCGTCGGACCAGCGTGCGGAAAGCACCGGCGATCTCGGGCGATCCGATCGTGATCGCCGGCGGAGCAGCGCCGACGGCCGAGCGTCTGCGGATCGTGATGGTCGCGTCGTTGCCGCCATCGACGCCCCGTACCCCGGCGCGGCACAACGCCGCGAGAAAACCGTAATGGAGCGGCGCTCCGAGAACCTGGGCCAGGCTGGCCCGCAGGCGCGGGGCGATATCGTCCGTCCGCATCATTCTGTATTTACCCGATTTGCAAACCGCACGTTTCTTTGAACATGCTAAAAATATATTAAATATCAAATCACCGTTGCGGAATGTGATTAGACAATCAAAATCCGTTGTCGTGAACCTGCAATATCTGACAGATATCCCTGACACAAACATCAGGTGTCATCGGCGTGAATAAAGCTGTCTGTTCTGACAGCGATCATTTCGAGAAAATAGTCGATACAATCCTCCCCCGCTCCACCCTGATACGTCTTGAAAATCAATTAAATCAACATCGGACCATCGAGAGGTTTTAAATGGAAGTGAAAGCACCTGAGAGCGAATCGGCCCGGTCGATTCGGCAAGAAATCGCGTCGTTCCTGCGCAGCAAAAGCAATCTCCCCGTCACCGCGGAACACGCGACGGAGAAGCTTCTCGCCAAATCGCTGGACCTCGACGAAATCTCGCGCCGTCGCGAGGCGTTCTCGACGCATGCGGAGATCGACAGCACCGCGGTGCTGGCGAACTACGAACTTCTACATGGCGTGAAATACCTGGATCGACTCATAAACTGCGAAAAGCAGCAAATCGATGCAAAATGTATTGTCGCCATCTTCAGAGGGACGGAAATCTGCCTGAATAACATTTCCGTCCTCGCCGACCGGATCATCGACGACCTCCGCCATTCCCGCTTCGGCGACGTGTCGGTCAAGATTTCGTGGATGAATCACTTCAACGATTCCCTGTACCGCTTTTCGCAGTTGCTGGTGCAAACGGATCTCGGTCGCAATGGCGGGGACTTCCTGTCGATCGAGGATTCATCTACCTATCAGGCGGCCGCGAAAAAAACCGAAGCGATGTACGAAGCGCTGAAATCGGCGCCGGAAGCGGTCGGCGACGTTTCGGAGAAGGACCTCGACGATCCGCAGCGCTTCACGTTCTTTCACACCTTCGTCAATACCAATTACGAAACGATCTGGCTGGCCGTGCTGCGCCACGTTCGCGTGCCGGGTGTGTTTCGTCTCGAGGGCGAGAGCGCCGAGCAGTTCTATCAGCGGGTCGTGCAGAACGACGAGGTGCGCGATGCGGTCACCTGCGTCGACCTCAAGGATCCGACGTATCTGATGCAGTTCCGTGCGTACCACCAGATCAGCGAAGTCCTCGTGGGCCTCGTCAACGACGTGATCGCGGATTCGATTCTGGCGCTCGTGAACGAAGCGAACGAGTCGTTCGAGCATGAGGCGACGTCGCTGGCGCTGTGCAACAAGTTGCTGCAGATCGTCACCGACAACATCAAGCCGATCGTGCGTACGCTGAGTCCGAAGGCTTACTTCGCGATCCGGCCGGCGCTTGGCATCACGAGCGGTTCGCACTCGCACAATCTGCGCAAGGGGCTGTTCCTGACGATCTACCCGCTGCTGGTGCGTTCGCTCCGCCTGCGGCTGATGCAATTCAACGACACGGCCGCGCGCGACGACGACGCCGTGCTCGAGCAGGCGCAGCAGGTGCTGCGCCTGAACACGCAACCGGCGCTCGCCGCGATGATTCGTCAGACGGTCTACGTGTACCAGTACGTGCGGACGTGGCGTGACGAGCACATTCAGTTCGTCAAGACGCAGATCGGCGTCAGTCCTGAAGACAACACGCCGACGGCCTCGATTTCGGGCGCCGAAAACGCGGCCCAGACCGCGCACAACTTCCGCAACTCGCACATGAACGATCCGATCGGCCCGCTTTACGAGGCGACGCTCGGCAAACGACCGCCCGCCCCGTTCTCGATCGTCCATCCGGGACGTTTTGACGAACACATGGCGTTCTTCACGGCGAATGCGGTCAAGGCGATGTATGCCGACGTGCAGCAACGCGCGCAGCGCAAGCGCGACCGCGGGGTCCGCACGGGGGGCGCGTCGTGACGACTTTGCCGCTGGTGATGGTGACGGGCGCGAGTTCCGGCATTGGCGCGGCGGTCGCGCGTGCGTTCGCGGCGCTCGGGCATCCGCTGCTGCTGGTGTCGCGGCGGTTGGCCGAGCTGCAGGCGCTCGATTTGCCCAACGCCGCATGCGTCGCGGCGGACGTGACCGACGAGCGTGCGGTGCGGGCCGCGGTGCAGGCCGCCCAGGCCCAGTTCGGCGGTGTCGATTGCCTCGTGAACAGCGCTGGCACGATGCTGCTCGGCGAGCCGCTCGAACAATCGGCCGACGAACTGCGAACCATGCTGGACGTGAACGTCGTCGGGACGATGAACGCGATTCAGAGCGTGCTGCCCGGCATGATCGAGCGGCGGAGAGGCAGCATTTTCAACGTCAGCTCGATCACCGGCCGTCAGGCCTTTCCATTTCATTCGGCGTATTGCGCATCGAAATTCGCGGTGCACGGCATGTCGGCCGCGCTGGGCGCCGATCTCGGCCAGCACAATATCCGCGTGTCGACCATCGCGCCGGGCGTGGTCGACACGCCCCTGCTCGACGCCACCACGTCGGAGTCCGCCAAGACGATGTTTCGCGAGTGGATGAGTTCGCTGGCTTCGGTTCTGCATCCCGACGACGTCGCACGCGCGGTGTGCTTCGCCTATGCGCAACCTCAGCACGTCTGCATGAGGGAGATTTTCCTGACGTCCACCGCGCAAACGTCCTGAAGCGAACCCGCTCGCGATGCGTCGTGAGGTGTCGGGCAGACGGATCGGGCCTGGGCTGCCGCAATCGCGAGCGAACTGCCGGCGGAGGGTGCCGGCTGGCCCGATCCCGCCGGTCGAAAACCCTCGAAACCCGACTCGATGAATTGCGCCCCGAAGGCCGGCTAGCGATCCGGCTTTTGGGGCGCTTTTCATGGAGCGCTGTCCGCCGGTCGCGGACAGGTGCCCCACTCACCTGCCTGCCGCCTCGCAAAGACTGTCCATCCGTATCCGGCGGGCGCTGCTGACCGCGGCATGCTCGGCTACCGAGACTGACGCGTTTGCCGACGGGTCAGTTTTGAAATTAAATCACGCTATTGTGATAAGAAAAGTTATCCAGACGCCAGTGTTGCGTTATCCAACTGCGTGTTCCGCGGCAGACGAATCGGCTCGTCAAATCGTTCGATAATCGGTCGCCTTCGGTGAGGTCGCGCCACGCTTGAGCATTCGCGCAGCGCATCGAGGTATCGAGGTATCGAGGCATCGAGGCGCTTGAGCGAGACGTCGAGCGCCGATTGGGCGGGCCGCCGCCGCGATCCCCGGCCCGTGGCCGCCTGCTCCGCGCGTCCACGTCCCGACGGGCTGCCCTGACCGCAGTCCCTCACCCCACCCCGCATTTGTTCCCCCGACGCAAGACTGTTGCTCCACGGTGGGTATTCGAGATCGCGACCGGCGCGCCTACAGTTCGCCCATCGGATTCACGGATCCGGTCGGCACCGAAGCCGGGAACCCTTCACCTATCGAGGCAAATCATGAGCGCATCCAAAGTCATCATCATCACCGGCGCATCGCAAGGCATCGGCGCGGCAACGGTCGACGCATTCCGGGCCCGCGGCCATCGCGTCGTCGCAACGTCACGTTCGATCGGGCCGTCGAACGATCCCGACCTCGTCACCGTCGCGGGCGACATCGGCGACGCGGCTGTCGCACGGCGCGTGGTCGACGCCGCGATCGAACGCTTCGGCCGCGTCGACACGCTCGTCAACAACGCGGGCATCTTCATCGCGAAACCGTTCACGCAGTACACCGCGGACGACTACGCGCAGATCAC
The DNA here is from genome assembly GCF_017104705.1 of Burkholderia sp. Se-20373. Taxonomy (NCBI): domain Bacteria; kingdom Pseudomonadati; phylum Pseudomonadota; class Betaproteobacteria; order Burkholderiales; family Burkholderiaceae; genus Burkholderia; species Burkholderia sp. Se-20373. The sequence goes on from NZ_JAAGPH010000025.1 coordinate 42,356, forward strand.
GAACGTCAACCTGAGCGGCTTCTTCCACGTCACGCAGCATGCGATCGCCGCGATGCAGAAACACGGCGGCGGCCACGTGGTCAGCATCACGACGAGCCTGGTCGATCACGCCAACAGCAACGTGCCGTCGGTGCTCGCGTCGCTGACGAAAGGCGGACTGAATGCGGCGACGAAGTCGCTCGCGATCGAGTATGCGAAGGCCGGCATTCGCGTGAATGCGGTGTCGCCCGGGATCATCAAGTCGCCGATGCACGCGCCCGAATCGCACGCGACGCTCGCGTCGCTGCATCCGGTCGGCCGCACGGGCGAAATGAGCGACATCGTCGACGCGATCCTGTACCTGGATTCGGCGCCGTTCGTCACGGGCGAGATCCTGCATGTGGACGGCGGCCAGAGCGCCGGGCATTGAGGCGCGGCGTCGACACCGCGAGCCGGCGCGCCTAGCGCGATGCGCCGGCCCGTTTGGCGCGTGTCGCGGCCGGCGGCCTGGCGGGCGCTTGCGCCAGATGCTCGACGAGAAAATCGACGAACACGCGCACGCGCGACGACAGAAAGCGCGCATGCGGGTACAGCAGCATGAACGGCCGCGACCGGCCGCCGAGGCCGGGCAGCACTTCCACGAGCGTGCCGGCCCGCAGATCCTGCTCGACGATGAAGCGATAGGTCTGGAACAGGCCCGCACCGCTGCGCGCGAGCGTCACACCGGCAAGGTAGTCGCCCGACGTACCGTAGCTGCCGGTCGTCGCGACGTCGATCCCGTCCGATCCATCGCTGAACAACCACGGAATCGCTCGCCCGCTGCTCGGCAGCTCGAACTGGATGCATTCGTGCGCATGCAGGTCGTCGACGGCGGTCGGCATGCCCGCGCGCTTCAGGTAGCCGGGCGTCGCGACGATCACGAGTTCGGCATCCTCCAGCTTGCGGGCGATCAGGTTCGAATCGGCCGGCGCGCTGCCGCGGATCGCGAGATCGTAGCCTTCCTCGGCGAAGTCGATGTTGCGGTTACTCAGGTGGGTGTCGACGCGCACGTCCGGATACCGCTCGCGAAACGCCGGCAGCAGCGGCAGCACGCGATAGTGCCCGTACGGTGTCGGCATGCTGATCCGCAGCACGCCGGCGGGCGTCGCCTGCTGGCCGGTCGCCTCGCGCTCCGCGTCGACGAGTTGCGACAGCGCGTCGCGACATTGCTCGAAATAGCGGCGGCCGGAATCGGTCAGGCGGATCTGGCGTGTCGTGCGCACGAACAGCCGCACGCCGAGACGCGCCTCGAGCCGCGCGACCGAGCGACTGACCGCGGCCGGCGTGACGCTCGCCGCGTTGGCCGCCAGCGTGAAGCTGCCGAGTTCGGCGGCGAGGCAGAACAGCTCGATGCTGCCCAGCAGCAGATCGTCGAATTGGCGTTGCATGAGGCGATTCCTGTCGTCTCCGGCGCGTGGCGCGCGATGGAGACGAGTGTGCATGAATCCCGCACGGGAAACCAGCGCGCGTGCATCGCGTGATTCGTTACACCGCGTCGTGAATCAATTGCGCGGCTGACATTTACCGGCTTCGGCCGCCTGACTACAGTGACTCGCAGGCAGCACCGATCGCCTGAACCCTTTTCCCGCAAGGAGCATGACATGACCGTCGAACAGAAGCTGGCCGACCTCGGCCTCGCGTTACCCGAACCGCCGAACCCGCTCGGCAGCTATACGGCCGCCAGCGAAGCCGGCAACCTGCTGTTCGTCTCCGGACAACTGCCGCTGGTCGACGGCAAGATTGCCTATACCGGCCGCGTCGGCGAGCAGTTGAGCGTCGACGAAGGCAAGCATGCCGCCCGGCTCGCGGCGCTGAACGTGCTCGCGCAGATTCGCCGCCACCTGGGCGGATTCGAGCGCCTGCGCAAGATCGTGCGCGTCGAGGGGCATGTGAGTTCGGCCGACGGCTTTTTCGGGCAGCCGGCCGTGATCGACGGCGCGTCGGACCTGTTCGCCGCCGTGCTGGGCGAAAAGTCGGGCCACGCGCGCTCGGCGTTCTCCCAGCGCCAGTTGCCGGCCGATGCGGCCGTGATCCTCGTCGTGATCGCCGAGATCGACCCGGCCTGACCGATCGGCCGCCCTGCGGGGCGGCCCGCCATTCCCGGGGCGTTTTCACCTGCCCTGCCCGGATGCGTCGCGCGTCGTATATCGGGGGGCGATCGCCGGAAAGCCTTCTCCCGCAAGGCTGTACACGTATCCAGATACATTGAAATACAAAATATCGGATGCGATTTAATCGAATGCGCTTGACTGAGCGGGTCGTCTCGACGAAACTCCATCGCATGCGATCGAATCGCATCTGAAACAAACCACCCAACTGACGGAGCAAATGATGAGCAAGATCGAAAAAGTGCTGTACACGGGCAAGACGCATACGACTTCGGGCGGCCGTGACGGCGCGGCGCGCAGTTCCGACGGCCGCCTCGACATCCAGTTGTCGTCGCCGGGCAGCGCCGGCACCGGCACCAACCCGGAGCAGCTGTTCGCGGCCGGCTGGTCGGCCTGCTTCATCGGTGCGATGCAGCTTGCGGCGCGTGCCGCGAAGGTGACGCTGCCGGCCGATCTCGCGGTCGACGCCGAAGTGGATCTCGGCACCGCCGGCAATGCGTACTTCCTGCAGGCCCGGTTGAACGTGAGCGTGCCGGGGCTCGATCGCGACGTCGCGCAGCGCATCGTCGATGCGGCGCACCAGACCTGCCCGTATTCGAAGGCGACGCGCGGCAACATCGACGTCGACATCCGTATCGCTTGAACGATGCAACAGGCGGCCTGGCGCCGCCTTCCCGAATACCCGATTTCCTTTCTTTCTTTTTGAGGTGAATGATGAATACCCGACTGATCGCCGCCCTTCTCGTCGCTGTTTCGGCCACGGTGGCCGCACCGGCGTTCTCCAGCGAATCCACCGTGACGCGTGCGCAGGTGCGCGCCGAGCTCGCGCAGTTGCAACAGGCCGGCTACCCGCTGAATCGCGCGACCGACGCCACCTATCCGAATGATCTCCAGGCTGCACTCACGCGGATCCATGTCGTCGATGCGGTCGCCAGTAACGAGCAGGCGTCCGGCTACGGCAGCAACGGCGAGGCGGTAACGCAATCGGGCCGCCGGCATGCGCTCAGCGTGGCCGACCGCTCGGTGTATTTCGGCCATTGAGCGCGACGCATCGTCGATACGCGAACCCTGCATTTCTTCTATTTCTCTTCTGTCGAGGTAAATCATGAAAACCCAATTGATCGCCGCCCTTCTCGTGGCCGTTTCCGCATCCGCTGCCGCACCGGCGTTCGCCGATGCAGCCGCCGTGTCCCGCGCACAGGTGCGCGCCGAGCTCGTCCAGCTCGAACAGGCCGGGTATCGGCCGGGCCGCGCGAACGATCCGCACTATCCGGACGATCTGCAGGCCGCGCTGACGCGCATTCACGCGAACGACACCGCAGTGGCCGACGCAGCGACGTCCGGTTACGGCAGCGATGCCGCCGCCGCGACGCAGTCGGGCAGCCGGCATGCGACGCGAATCGCCGAACGCTCGATCTACTTCGGCCATTGAACGACACCGCGAACGGCGCCGGTGGCCGGCGCGCAACTACTGAATTCCATTTTCTTGTCGAGGTGAATGATGAAGACCCAACTGATCGCTGCCCTTCTCGTTGCCGTGTCGGCTGCCGTTGCCGCGCCGGCGTTTGCCGGTGACGGCACCGTGACGCGCTCGCAGGTGCGTGCGGAACTGGCCGCGCTGCAGAAGGCCGGCTACCTGCCGAACCGGCCCAACGACCCGAACTATCCGGACAATCTCCAGGCCGCGCTGCGCCGGGTTCACGACACCACTGCAGTCGCGGCCGAGTCGCAGGCGTCCGGTTACGGCAGCGACGCCGGCAGTGCGACGCAGTCGGGCAGCCGCAGCGCGGTTCGCACGGCCGAGCGGTCGATCTACTTTGGCCATTGAGCATGGCGCGTCGGAATCGTCGCGCAAGGCCGGACAACGTGTGGGAGCGTGCGATCGAAGCCGCGCAAAATAGTTGCTTCCGCAATCGCAATCGCGCAACGGCCCCGCAACGGGCCACTGCGGGCCGGCCGCATCGATCCGGCGTTCGAAGCGATACACGATGGCGGCCGGGAAGTTCATCCACGTGACGCCGATCCTGACGGCACGAATACGCATGGCCTCTAGATGGCGCGCCGGAACCGGGCCGCGCGGCCCACACGTGAACGAGTAGAACGCGCCGTCGGCAGCCAGAAGACGCGCGAACGCGCAATGAACGAGCGCGGCGGCCTGTTCGACCGGCATCGCGACGAGCGGCGGCCCGCTTACGATCGCATCCGCGCGCGCCCCGTCGAAGCAGTCCCCTGTCAGCCGAGCTGCGCCGCATCCATCCGCCTGATCCGCAACGCGGGAAACCGATGTCGCAACGCGTTCGCGAAAGCCGGATCGGCTTCCTCCAGCACGAGCCGGTCGCTCGCGACGCCGCGCGCGGATGCCGTCGATCAGCGCCGTCCTTCGTGCGGGCTGCAGCCTGCCCAGCGGCGCGACGCGGCGCAGCAGGGCCGTCACGCAGGCTTCCGGCCACCGGTTGCCGAGCGCGTCATGCAACAGGCCGCCCGCGACGCTGCCGAGCGCCGTGACGACGATGGCTTCCGGCCGTGTCCATGCGCCCTGCCCGCCCGATCCCGGTCTATGCTGTGCGATCGAAACCTTCAGACGAGGAGCAGCCGATGTCCGATGCAACGACCGGAACCGCGCCAGGCCGTGCGCACCCGCTCGACCGAGTGGTGTGGAATGCGCTGACGGGCAGGCAGCGCCGCTTTGCGGTCGGCCACGACCGTGCATGGCGGTTTCCGGCGGCCGTCGCGCCGTTTGCCGCGATCGAGGATACGAGCGCGGCATCCTTCGACGCGTTGCGCGCGCTGATCGCCGCTCACGGGCCGGCGGCACTGGTCACGCCGGACGAGATCGAGCCGCCGGCGGGATGGTCGGTGATCCGGCGCGCGAATCTGTTGCAGATGGTCTGGCAGCGGACGCTCGACCCGGCGCCTGAATCGGGTTACGTCACGCTCGGCGAAGCCGATGTGCCGGACATGCTCGCGCTGACGACGGCCGCGCAGCCCGGCCCGTTCGGCCCGCGCACGTTCGAGCTCGGCCATTACCTCGGCATTCGCAGCGAAGGCCGGCTGGCCGCGATGGCCGGCGAGCGGATGCAGGTCGACGGGTATACGGAGATCAGTGCGGTCTGCGTGGACGCCGCGTTCCGGCGGCAAGGGCTGGCGGCGCGCCTGATGCGGGCGTTGATTGCGGAGATCGATGCGCGCGCGGATACGCCTTTCCTGCACGTCCTGACGTCGAACCAGGTGGCGATCGAGCGCTATCTCGCACTCGGTTTCGCCGTCCGCCGCGAGATGAACCTGCTGGTGCTGGGCGACGGGCACGCATGACGACGCGGCCGGCACGCGGGTCGTGCCGGCCGCAGCGTGACCCGGCGTTTATTCGTCGGTCGACCGGATCAGGTTGCCGCGCAGCGTGACGATCGCCTTCTGCATCTTCGCGAATTCGTCCGGCTTCAACCCGGTGGCTTCGACCAGGTTCATGTCGAGCCCCTTCTCGCGCACGCGGCGCCCGCTTTTCGTCAGGCTGACGAGGACCTGGCGTTCGTCCGACGGATCGCGGTGCCGCTCCAGATAGCCCATCGCCTCGAGCTTCTTCAGGATCGGTGTCAGCGTATTGGATTCGAGGAACAGCTTCTCGCCGAGCTGGCCGACCGTCTGGTTGTCCTGCTCCCACAGCGCAATGATCGTGATGTATTGCGTATACGTGAGGCCGAGCGCTTCGAGGATCGGCTTGTAGGCCTTGCCGAACGCAAGATTCGTCGAGTAGATCGCAAAGCAGAGGAACTCGGACAGCTTCGGATCGGTGTCGGATGGGGTTTCGGTCGGTTTCATGAACGTCCTCCAGCGACGCGAACGGCCGCAGATGGACGCATTATATATCGCGTGCGATATTATCGGAAGCATGATAATCGGTCTCGATGAATCGGCGCGCCGTCAGTCCGCCCTGCGGCGCTTGCCGGTCCGGGTACGGCTGACCGACAGCAGCGAGCATTGCACCGGATGCGCGATTTCGGTCGCGAGCCCGCCCGCGGCAAACAGCAGGATCATCAGCCAGCGTTTCATGCGTCCTCCACGACCGAGAGGCTCGCGCCGTTGGCGACCGTCGCATCGAGCGCATACGGGTCGACGCCGTCGAGGCAGCCGAGATTGACGCGCCAGCAGGCGGGGTCCATGCGCGTTTGATGGAACGGATAGATGCCGCAATGGCTGCAGAAATAGTGACGGGCCGTGCGTGTGTTGAACTGGTAGCACGTCAGCGCGCCCTCGCCTTCGACGATCTTCAGTTCGCTGGCGGCGAACATCGGGCTCATCAATGCGCCGCGCCGGCGGCACAGGCTGCAGTTGCAGCGCGTCGCCGGCGTCACGGCCGTTCGGACTTCGAATTGGACGGCCCCGCAATGGCAGGACCCTTTGAACCAGGTTGCAGACATGGTGCACTCCCGAAGAGGTCATGTCTGCTTTATAGCGGAGGCCCGAAGCTGCGTTGTATCGCGATGTATCCGCGGTTCGTGCAGATACAGAACATTGCAAATTAGCCGCGGGCGGTGACAAATCGGCGCGGCGATCAGGGTGCGTTCACCGATCGCCGGCATGTGGCTGCGGCCCGTTGCCCGCGATTCGTGCGCTCAATCCAGCACGTGCTGCAGCCGCTCGATCGCCGCCCGCGTTTCGCGTTCGAGCGCGGCGAACAGCTCGGCCGCCGGCAGCGACCGCACGAGCGGCGCCGCCTGCCCGGCCCACTGCGCGCCGTAGCCGAACTCCCCCTTTGCCTTCGCGGCCGCGTGCAGCGCCTTGCCTGCGTCGTACGCGATCGGGTACGCGGGCGTGGCCGGCGCGTGCGGGTCATCGCCGAGCGCGGTCAGCCGGTTCGCGAGGCCGCGTGCGATCCGGCCCGAGATCGCGGCCGTGAACGTCGTGCGGCGGGCCGCGTCGCCCAGCAGCGCACGGCGATAGCCGTCGTCGATCGACGTCTCCGGGCACGCGACGAACGCGGTGCCGAGCTGGGCGGCCTGCGCGCCGAGCGCGAGCGCGGCGGCGATCCCCTCGCCGTCCATGATGCCGCCGGCGGCGATCACCGGCAGCGGGCATTCGCGCACGATCAGGCGCGTGAGTGCGAACGTGCCGAGGCGATCGTCATGCGCGGTCGAATCGAACACGCCGCGGTGCCCGCCCGCCTCGATCCCCTGCGCGACGATCGCGTCGATGCCGGCGGCGGCGATCTGGCGGGCCTCGTCGAGATGCGTCGCGGACGCGAACAGCGTGACGCCCGCACGCTTCAGCGCGGCGATCACCTCCGCGGACGGCAGCCCGAAATGAAAGCTGACCACGGCCGGTTTTTCTTCGACGAGCAGCGCCTGCATGGCTTCGTCCGCGACGAAGCTCGTATAGATCTCCGACAGCGTGGCGGGCGGCGTCGCGCCGTATTCGCGGAACACCGGCGCGAGCCAGTCGAGCCATGCGCGTTCGACGGCCGCGTCGGCGTGCGCCGGCTGGTGGCAGAACACGTTGATGTTGAACGGCCGGTCGGTGAGCGCGCGCGTGTCGCGGATCATCTTGCGGGCGCCGTCGGCGTTCGTCGCGCCCACGCCGAGCGAGCCGAGCCCGCCCGCATTCGACACGGCGGCCGCCAGCGCCGGCGTGCTGACGCCGGCCATCGGCGCCTGGATGATCGGGGCGCGCATGCCGAGCGTGCGCAACAGCGTCCGGTTGTCGGTCGATTGATTCATGTCGCTCCTCTCCTGCAGGATTCGTCATCGAAATGCGTCGGCCGGATGCGGGCCGACGCGCGTGTGTCGGGTTCGGATCGGTGCGCGTTCGTCGTGCGTTGCACGCGACCGGTCATGTGAGCGTCATGTTGGAAACGGTGGGTCACCGTGCGGTGCGGCGGTATCTGCAATGCTGGCGATGCACGTTGTTTCTGCTTTTCGGCGCGCACCGGTCACTGCGCTCATCCTACGCCAGCCCGCGTTCCGCCGGCCAGCCGCTATCGGCCGCGCGCCCAATGCGCGAGCCCCGCGCAGGCCGCCAGCAGCGCGCCCGTCACGAAGAACACCGAATGCAGCCCGAGCGCGACGCCGATCTGCCCGCCGATCACCGGGCCGACCACCTGCCCGCTGAACTGCGCGGACTGCAGGTAGCCGAGCATCTGCCCGGTCGCGCGCTCGTCGACCGATTGGCGCACGAGCTTGCCGATCGACGGCAGCAACCCCGCGAGCGACATGCCCATCAGCCCGCGCAGCGCGGCAAGCTGCCACCAGTGCGTGACGAACGCCTGCGGCACCATCGCGAGCGCGGTCAGCAACAGGCAGCCGATGATCACGTTCCAGCTGCCGATCCGGTCGGCCAGCGCGCCGAGCCGTGCGGCGGTCAGCATGCTGCCGAGCGCCGAACACGCCATCACGACGCCGGCGACACGCGCAAGGTGGTCGCCGCCCACGCCGAGGCCGCCGATATAGACGGTGATGATCGGTTCGATCGACATGTTCGCGAGCAGCACCATCATCGCCGTCACCAGCAGTGCGGCGACCGCTGCACGATTCGTGCGGTGCGGCGTGCCGGCCGCGGCGCTCGAGGTGCGCGTGCTGGCATCGGTGCCGGCATGGAAGTCTTCCTTCACGACGAAGATCGTCAGCAGCGCGGCGACGGCGATCATCGCGCCACCGGCGAAGAACGTGCCGCGAATGCCGACCCAGCCCGGCAGCAATCCGCCGACGAGCGGCCCGACCAGGTTGCCCGCGAGCGCACCGGTCGACAGGATGCCGAGCGCCCAGCCCGCGCGCTCGCGCGGCGCCTGCGTGCCGACCATCACGGTCGACGCCGACGCGTAGCCGCCGACCAGCCCCGCAAGCAGCCGCAGCGCGACGAGTTCGACGACGTTGTGCGCGACGCCGATCAACGACATCACGATCGCCATGCCGATCGCGGCACGCACGAGCATCGGCTTGCGGCCGAAGCGGTCCGCGAGGCGGCCCCACAGCGGCGCGGTGACGGCCGTGCCGAGAAACGTCGCGCCGAACGCGACGCCCGACCACTGGATCACGGCCGATTGCGCATCGACGCCGAGTTGCCGCACGTACAGCGGCAGGAACGGCAGCAGCATGCTCAGGCTGACGAGCGTCGTGAACGAGCCGAACACGCAGACGGCGAGATTGCGTCGCCAGTAGCGCGTGTTGCGTTCGGCGTAGCTGGCGGCGGGTTGCTCGGCCCGTGCCGTGGCGGGGGCATGCGAGATCGTGCTCATTGCGCGCTCCCCGTCGAGGCCAGCTGTGCGGGAAGCCACTGCGCGACGAAGATGGCCGGCGACGGCGCGAATGCGAAACGGGCGCTCCCGATGCCGGTGAGCACGCGGTGTGCCAGTCCGAACGCGCGGGCGCGAGGCTGGACGGGAAGCGCTTGATGCATGTCGACCTCCATTCGCTGAACGGGCGCCATGCGCGACCGTTGGTTGAAGGAAGTCTAGATTGAGCTGGTTATCGGGAGAATCCCCGTCACACGAAAGCCATTCTTCCGCATCGCGGTTCAATCGCCGTCGGTAATGGCCGCCAGCCGCGCGAAATGCTCACGCAGGCGCGGCGCCGCGAAATCGACGAATGCGCGCACCTTCGGCACCGCAAGGCGTCCGTAAGGCGTGACGAGATGGATGGGCAGCGGCGCGTGCTCGCTGTCGCTCAGCACGATGCGCAGCGTGCCGTCCCGCACCGGTTCGGCGACGTGATACGAAAAGAGCCGCGTGACGCCGTGCCCGGCGACGGCCGACGCGACCGCGCCGCGGATCGTGTTGATGATGAAGCGCGGCGCGAACTGGACGACCTGCGGCAGCGCCGACGGCGTGGACGGCGGGAAGCTCCACGAGTCGAGGCCGAAATGCGTCATCGAGATGATCCGGTGCTGCGCGAGATCGGCCGGCGTCTCGATTGCCGGATGCTTCGCCAGGTAATCGGGCGACGCCACGACGACCCGCCGTACCGCGCCGACCGGAATCGCGACCAGCGTCGAATCGGACAGGTGCGCGATCCGCAGCGCGACGTCCATTCCTTCGTCGATCAGGCTGACGGGACGGTCGAGCAACTGCAGCCGGATCGACACGGCCGGATGGCGTTCGATGAATTCGTCGAGCAGTGCGCGCAGCACGTCCTCGCCCGCGGCGACAGGCGCGGTGACCGTCAACAGGCCGCGCGGCGCCGAACGTTCGTCGGCGACCAGCATGTCGGCTTCCTCGAGATCGGACAGGATGCGGCGGCACGCGGCCGCGTAGCGTTCGCCGGCCTCGCTGAGCCGGATCGTCCGCGTCGTGCGGTACAGCAGCGCGGTGCCCGTGTGTTCTTCAAGGAACGCGATCGCGCGGCTGACCGCCGCCGGCGACCGGCCGAGCTTCCGGCCCGCGCCCGCGAGGCTGCCCTCGTCCAGCGTGGCGACGAACACCTTCATCGCATCGATTCGATCCATGGTGTGTCAGCGGGTGCGAGCGGTCGTGGAGTGGGCGGTGGGCAAGCGAGCGTGCAGTCTACCGCACGCGGGTGACGCGCTTTGCGCGGGGGATACTGCGCTTGCCGTTTTGGCCCTACAATGCGCGGGCGAAGAAACCGCATGATCGGCCGTCAGGGTGCCGCGTTCATCGAACGCAGCGTCCGACATTCAAGCGGTTCCGCTGAATAACCAACAACATCCAACAGCACACATGAAAAGAAGAACATTTCTCGCGCTGCCCGCCGTGACAGCGTCCGGCATGCTTGTCGGCTGCGCCGACGCCAACATCGGCCCCATCACCAATCGCATGATGAAGGACCCGGAATACCGGGAGACGCTGTCGGCGTTTCTGATCAGCGCGGACGGAAAGAAACTCGTCGTGATCGGCAAGCAGTACCACTACATTTTCGATGTGCCGCCGGCCCTCGCCGTCAATCTCACGGCACCCTATCGCTCCAAGCTGTATACCGATTTCGACGATTTCGAGACGCACGGCGACAAGATCTCGGGGCGTTACGTGTTGCGGCTCGCGCGCGAGGACGCACCGGCCGGCTCCGAGCTTCGCGAGCGTGCGCTTGCGGACGGTTTCAAGGACGGGCGGTTTGAACTGACGGAGAGAGGCACGATCACCGGAAAGCGTTACCAGCCGAACGATGTCACGCCTTCGTCGATCCCTCAGGCGTTCAATCACGCGTACAACGTCACGGTGATCGAGCGACCGTCGATGCTCGGTAAGGGGGCGAAGATCGCGCTGTCGCCGATCACGATTGCAGCCGATGGTGCGCTCGGGCTGCTGGGTGTCGCGCTGGCGCCGATCGCACTCGTTACGATCCTCGTCCTGGCCCACTAGCAGGCTGTTGAGAAACGCTTTTGAGTGGCATCCGCACCCCACATTCGGGGTGCTTTACCCCTTACCCAAGTCGCGCGAGCCGCGTGTAGGACGTTTTAAGAGGTCGGCAGTTTTCGGCGCGACCCTCTCGCAACGTTTTTCAACAGCCTGCTAGGGCCATTGCAACGCGGCGACCGCGTCGCGCATCAGCGGAATCCATCACCAGACGAGCTCCGCGATTGTGCGACCCATGTCGCGACCGGCCTGTCGGTGCGCGTGGAAAGCGAGCGCGGCCAGCACGCGAACAAGCGCCTGGCGCTGCAGGTGCTGCAGGTGCGGTTGTTGCAGGAAGCTGACCGTCACGCGTCCGATGTGCGCCGGCAGCGGCGGATGCAGCACTTTGCGCTGGAGCGCGGCAACCCCGTGCGCGTGTTTTACGGGGCGGCGTTTTTGCCGGCTGACTTGAGCACGACGGCGTGGCCGCCGGCGGTAGTTGCGCCGGTGGTCTCTCAACGGGCCTCATGGTTTTCCCGGCCTGCCGGTTGCATGAGCGCGCACCCGGTTCCAGTGCACGACCGCGCGCCACGCAGGCTGCGCGGGCCTGCCTCACGCGTGCCGGCCGCCGCGTGTTCCGCACCCTTTCTGCGCAGGAAAGGACGCTTGAAACATCCGCAATTATCACGTGCCGCGGATTTGCCCACCATGTGTCCAACGATCGGTACAGCCCGCCTGCCCGGCCCTTTCACGGCCCCCGCGGTGCGTGCCGCCACGTCGTGCGACCGGATGCAGCGCGCCGGTCGCGAACGGCCGGGCCTCGCGCCACGGCGTATCGATAATCAGGAGACACAATGAACAGCCATTCCCTCGATCTCGGCGGCAACGCGGGCGGACCCGCGCCCGCACGACCGCCGTCCGCTGCCGCCGGCGCCGGCGCCGATGCGTCGGCCCGCCCCGCCCGCCGCGTCACGCTCGGCGATTTCATGGACGACCTGCCGGTCGGCGCGTTGCACCGGTTCGTCGTCTGGGTGATCGGCATCGGGCTGTTCTTCGACATGTACGAGATCTTCCTCGTCAGTACGATCGGTTCCGCGTTGCAGAACGAATATGGGTTGAGCCGGCAGAGCACCGATTTCAAATTGCTGCTGGCATCGGCGTTCATCGGCATGTTCGTCGGCGCGATGTGCCTCGGCAGCCTCGCCGACCGCATCGGCCGGCGCAAGGCGTTCCTGCTGACGCTCACGTGGTACAGCGCGTTCTCGCTGGTCGGCGCGTTTTCGGTGAATGCCGACATGCTCGTTGCGTGCCGGTTCCTGACCGGCATCGGCGTCGGCGCGATCTATCCGGTTGCCGACAGCTTCCTGTCCGAGATCCTGCCGAAGGAAAAGCGCGGCAGGCTCGCCGCGTGGGCCTATACGACTTCCTATGTCGCGGTGCCGCTCGTCGGGTTTCTTGCACTATGGTTGAACCCGCTTCATGTCGGCGGTGTGGCCGGCTGGCGCATCATCCTCGCGATCGGCAGCCTCGGCGCCGTGTACGTGCTGCTCGTCCAGCATCGGCTGCCGGAGAGCCCGCGCTGGCTGCTCGCGCAGGGTCGCACCGCCGACGCGCATGCGGCATTGCGGCGCTTCGCGGAAGGCACCGGCGTGCGCGTGCCCGAGCAGTTCGCGGAGCCGGTCGAGCCGCAACGGCCGCTCGGGCTTGGCGAGCGTATCGCGCTGCTGCGACGCGAACCGTACGGCGCGCGCTACGTGATGCTCGCGATCTTTCACCTGTTTCAGGGCTTCGGTTATTACGGGTTCGGTACGCTGGCCGGCACGGTCGTGAAAAGTCGCGGCTTCGACGTGACGGACAGCACGCTGTTCATCGCGCTGTCGTTCATCGGCTATCCGATCGGCTCGCTGCTGTCGATTCCGCTGCTCAACTGGATCGAGCGCCGCACGCTCGTGATCGTGTCGATCCTGTCGATCGCCGCGTTCGGGCTGTGCTTCGCGTATTCGGGCAATACCGCGCTGATCGTCGGCTTCGGGTTCCTGACGACCTGCGCGTCGAACGTGTTCAGCAACGCGTATCACGTGTACCAGGCGGAGATTTTCCCGGCGCGGGTGCGCTCGACGGCGATTGGCAGTACCTATGCGCTGTCGCGCATCGTCAGCGGTGCGCTGCCGTTCATGTTGTTGCCGGTGCTCGGCGGTTATGGCGCGGGTGCGATGTTCGGGGTGATCTCGGTCGCGCTCGGTATCGTCGCGGTTACGCTGCGGGCGCTCGGGCCGCTGACGACGCGGCGCAGTCAGGATGAGATTAATCCGGTTTGAGGGGTGGGCGGTGTTGGGGGCGCGGAAACGTGCTCCCTCGTCACGATTGATGTTTCGCGGTATCTGGCGCTTGCCGATCCATTGACCTGTTTTCGATTGACCGTGTGCCGCAATCGCGTTGAGAACCCTTGAATGGTCAAAGCATCTTGTCGGAAACAGGGGCTCGGAGGCAGCCCCGCCTCACCTTGCCGACATGAAATCGAACAGCTTCGCGATATCGGTCGTCAGCACGGTGCCCGCCTTCACCCCCACCCACAGCGTTCTCGTTGCCCACGCGTCGTCGAGCTTCACGACCCCGAGCCGCGCCGCGCGCTCGCCGGTCACCGCATCGCGCGGCAGGATGCCGATGCCGAGCCCTGCCTCGATCATCCGGCTCACGCCGTCGAAATTCGATACCTGGATGCGCAGCTTCAGCGAGCGCTCGACCGCGAACGCGGCGTCGGTCATGCGCGCGAGCAGCGAACTGCCGTCACTGAGCCCCACGTAGTCCTCGTCGAGCGTATCCGCGAAGCGGATGCTGTCGCGCGCGGCGAACCGGTGCGTGCGCGGCACGAGCAGCACGAGCTCGTCGCGCCGGTACAGCCGCCGCTCGATGCCGGGGGCCGGCACGTTGTCGGCGAACACGCCGAGATCGGCCTTGCCGGCCGCGAGCGCGTCGACGATCTCGTGGCTCAGCCGCTCTTCGAGGCTGACCTTGATGCCCGGATGGTCGGTGAGGAACGCGGCGAGATCGGCGGGCAGGAACTGCACGATCGCGGACGTATTGGTCCACACGTGGATATGGCCGCGCACACCGGCGACGTAATCGCTCATCTCGTGCGCCATCCGGTTGACCTGCTCGATCACTTTCGCCGCATGGTCGAGCAGCGCGCGGCCCGCGGGTGTCAGCTCGACACCGCGCGCATGCCGGACGAACAGCGCACTGCCTGTCACGCTTTCGAGCTCGGCGATGCGCTTGCTGACCGCGGACAGCGTGAGCTGGCCGTGTTCGGCCGCTTTCGTCAGGCTGCCGTGCTCGGCGACGAGCGCGAACACGCGCAGCGACTGCAGATCGAAATGAAGCGGGTTCACCATGTCGTGGGTCCTGGGAAGGCCGTGCCGGCGCCTGCCGTCGGCGCGGCGGCCTGACGCCGATCATACGCCCGGCCGCCCCCGCGCGATACGGCGCGCCTAGCGCGGCGCGATCGACAACAAGGCGGAGAGCATCGCGCCGTCCGGCGCCTCGAGATCGTCGAGCACGTCGAAGTGCTGCATGCCGGGCAACCCGACGTGAACGATTCGTTCGCCGGCCGCTTCGCATGCTGCTGCATAGTCGCGTGCTTGCCGGACGAGTTCGGGCAGCTCGGCTTCGCCGACCGCCACGACCGTCGGCGCGCCGGGCCCGACATGGCGCAACGGGCTGTACGCTTCGATTTCGTGCGCGGTGAGCCGCAGCTTGTCGTTCAGGCAGCACAGCGAGATCGGTTCGAGATCGACGAGCGGGCTGATCGCGAGCGCCGAGACGACGGCCGGATGCGCGCGGTACACGGCCGTCAGGTGGCCGCCCGCTGAATGGCCGCTCAGGTGGATCGGCCGCTTCGCGGTGCCGAGGCCGTCGGGGTCGTTCGCCAGGTAGTCGAGCAGCGCGCCGATCTCGCCGACGATGTCGGCCATCGTCGCGATCGGCGCGAGCGTGTATTCGGCGAGTATCACGTCGAAACCGCGTGCGAGCGGCCCGCTTGCCGCGTACGCGAAATCCTCTTTCGCGCAGTGCTGCCAGTAGCCGCCGTGAACGAACACGAACAGCGGCGCATCGGGCTGGCCGCACGACAGCCAGTCGAAACGCTGAGCGGGTTGCGCGCCGTAACGCAGGTCGTGCCGGACGGACGCGGTGGCATAGAGCGCTGCGCTGCGCGCCTGCATCGACGTCAGCAACGCGGGGAAATCGGGCACCACCTTCGTGTTCAGATAAGCGGCATCGAGCGCCGCGCGGTCCATGCCGCGATAGAGGATCGTCATCGGGAATTGCCTGGGTCGGGTTGCGGAAGCGCGGACGCGAGCGTTGCGTCCGCTGCGAAGGCGGCTTCTCAGTCGCCGATGCACGCATTATCCGCAGCGCGGCACGGGCCGGCTATCCGGAATCGGCGAGCGCGGAAACCGGCTGTCCGATTTCGGCGGGAGATCGGCGCGGCATGCAGTCGCACCGTGATCAGGTCCGCACGCGTGAGTGCGAAGCGGCGATACGACGTGGTGGTGCGCCGGTGTGCTCAGATCAACTCGGAGATCTCGATCAGGTTCAGGTCGGGATCCCGCAGGTAGACCGACCGGATCTTCTGCGTCGCGCCCGTGCGCTCGACCGGCCCTTCGACGATCGGCCAGTCGACGCGCTTCAGGTGTGCAATCACGTCGTCGAGCGGTATCGACGCGATGAAGCACAGGTCGAGCGCGCCGGGCACCGGCACGTGCGCTTTCGGTTCGAACTCCGCGCCACGCACGTGCAGATTGATCTTCTGGTTGCCGAAGCGGAAGGCGATCCGGCCGGCGCCGAAGGTTTCGAGCTGCATCTGCAGCACCTCGATGTAGAAATGCTTCGTCCGGTCGGGATCGACGCAGGTCAGCACGAGATGGTCGAGGTGATCGATCAGCGCCATGAGGTTCGCTCCTGTTCGTGGTTCATGAGAATGCGCGTTGCGCGGGCATGTCGCCGGCGTCCGCGCGCGGCGGCGGATGAAGGTCCGAGCGGCGCCCGGCTTTCAGGATCTGGCTCGGCACGTCATGCCCGATCAGCGCGGGCAGCCGTGCCGACGCGACCAGCACGGCCGCGAGATCGATGCCCGTATCGTAGCCGTCGAGTTCGAGCATGTGCACGAGTTCTTCGGTGCACGCGTTGCCGGTCGCCCCTGGCGCGTACGGGCAGCCGCCGAGGCCGCCGAGCGACGCGTCGAAGCGGTCGATCCCGGCGTCGAGTGCCGCGAGTGTGTTCGCGAGCGCCATCCCGCGCGTGTTGTGGAAGTGCAGCGTGAGCGGCAGCGCGCCGAAGCGTTCGCGCGCCCGTGCCGACAGGTCGCGCACTTGCGACGGAAACGCCATGCCCGTCGTATCGCACAGCGTGAAGCCCTGCACGCCGAGATCCGCGAAGCGCTGCATCCATGCGAGTACGCCTTCGGCTGCGACATCGCCTTCCATCGGGCAGCCCATCGCGGTCGACAGCGACACGTTGGTCGCGACACCGGTGCCGCGTACCGCGTCGATCACGTCGCGCAGTTGTGCGAACGACTGCTCGCGCGTCATCCGCAGGTTCGCGCGGTTGTGGCTTTCGCTCATCGACATCACGAGGTTCACTTCGTCGACGCCGCACGACAGCGCGCGCTCCGCCCCGCGCACGTTCGGCACGAGCACCGTATAGACGACGCCGGGTGCGCGCGCGATGCCGTGCATCACGGCCTCCGCGTCGCGTAACGCGGGGATCGCCTTCGGCGACGTGAACGACGTGACCTCGATCTTCGCGTAGCCGCACGCGCTCAGCGCGTCGACGAGTGCGATCTTGTCGTCGGTGTCGACGAAGGCTGCTTCGTTCTGGAAACCGTCGCGCGTCGCGACTTCGTGGAGGTAGAGCCGTTTGCGTTGCCCGTTCATGTCGTCGTCTCCGGGTTCGGGTTCAGATCACGCCGCGCGTGCGCCAGTCGCCGCGCGTCGCCGCATCGATGCCGAGCGATTCGAGTACCGCGTCGGTATCCGCGCCGAGCGCGGGCGCTGCGTGTTCGATGCGCCCGGGCGTCGCGCCGAGCTTCGGCACGATGCCCGGCACGAGTACCGGCGTGCCGTCGGGCAACGCGGCATCGACGAGCATGTCGCGGGCGCGGTAATGCGGGTCAGCCGCGATGTCGGCCACGTCGTAGATGCGCCCGGACGGGATGCGCGCGTCGTTCAGCGCGGCCAGCACGGCGTCGAGATCGTGCTGCGCGCTCCATTCGCCGATCGCCGCGTCGATGCGTTCGACCTGCGCGACGCGCCCGTCGTTGTGCGCGAGCGCGGGATCGTTGCCGAGATCGGGCCGGCCGATCAGCTCCATCAGGCGCCGGAAGATGCTGTCGCCGTTGCCGGCGATCAGTGCGTACTTGCCGTCACGGCAGCGGTACGCGTTGGTCGGCGCGATGCCGGGCAGGCTGCTGCCGGCCGCCTCGCGCACGGCGCCGAATGCCGAGTATTCGGGCAACAGGCTTTCCATCATGTTGAATACCGATTCGTACAGCGCGACGTCGACGACCTGCCCCTTGCCGCCCTGCTGCTCGCGATGCCGCAGCGCAAGCAGCACGCCGATCACGCCGTGCAGCGCCGACAGCGAATCGCCGAGCGAGATGCCGACGCGCACCGGCGTGCGGCCAGGCTCGCCGGTCAGGTGCCGCAGGCCGCCCATCGCCTCGGCGATCACGCCGAAGCCGGGGCGGTCGCGGTACGGGCCTGTCTGCCCGAAGCCCGACACGCGCAGCATCACGAGCCCCGGGTTGATCGCGGACAACGCGTCCCAGCCGAGCCCCCAGCCCTCGAGCGTGCCGGGCCGGAAGTTCTCGATCAGCACGTCGGTCTCGGCCACGAGGCGGCGCACGACGTCCTGCCCTTCGGGCGTGCGCAGGTCGAGCGTGAGCGAGGCCTTGTTGCGCGACTGCGCGGCCCACCAGACCGACGTGCCTTCATGCAGCCGCCGCCATTTGCGCAGCGGGTCGCCGAGCCCGGGCGGCTCGACCTTGAGCACGTCGGCGCCGAATTCGGCGAGCATCCGGCCCGCGAACGGCCCGGCGATCAGTTGGCCGAGTTCCAGCACGCGAATGCCGTCCAGGGGGCGTGTCATGGCTGTCTCCGATGCAATCGTGGTGTCGATGAAGGCGATCATGACGGCGTTCGCGCCCGGCGAAAATCGATCGATGCTCAACCAGCCTTTCCGTTTCGGAAAGGCGTGCGTCGCGCCCCTCACGCAGGCGTTGCGTCAGCCTTTCCATCCGGGAAAGCGCGCTCGCGCAACGGGCAAACGACGGCACGCGCGCCGCCGGCAGAATCGAACCCGTTCCGCGCCCGCCGGGCGCCTGTCAGCGAGACCCGCCATGTTTTCTGCTTCCTCTCCCGCGAAGATCGTGTTTCTCGACCGCGCGACGCTGTCGCCGCGCACCGTGCTGAAGCCGTTTCCGTTCCCGCACGTATTGCGGACCTTCGACCGGACGGCCGCGCACGAGATGGCCGCGCGCATCGGCGACGCGGACATCGTCGTGACCAACAAGGTGCGGCTCGACGCGGCAGCGCTCGCCGATGCGCGGCGCCTGCGGATGATCGCGATCGCCGCGACGGGCACCGACATCGTCGATCTCGACGCATGCGCGGCGCGCGGCATCGTCGTGAGCAACATTCGCGGGTATGCGGTCCGCACGGTGCCCGAGCATACGTTCGCGCTGATCTTCGCGCTGCGCCGCAGTCTCGTTGCATACCGCGACGCGGTGCGTGCGGGGCGCTGGCTCGACAGCGGGCAGTTCTGCTTTTTCGATCATCCGATTCGCGACCTGGCCGGCTCGACGCTCGGGATCGTCGGCGACGGCGTGCTCGGGCGCGCGGTGGCCGGCATCGCCCGCGCGCTCGACATGCGGGTGCGGTTCGCGGCGCACGGCGATGCGGCGGGAGACGACTACGCGCCGCTCGACACGCTGCTGCGCGACAGCGACGTGATCACGCTGCACTGCCCGCTCACGCCGGCGACGCGGCACCTGATCGACGCGGCCGCGTTCGCGCGGATGGCGCGCCGGCCGTTGCTGATCAATACCGCGCGCGGCGGGCTCGTGGACGAAAGCGCGCTGGTCGACGCATTGCAGTCGGGGCAAATCGCGGGCGCGGGGTTCGACGTGGTCACGCAGGAGCCGCTGCCGGCCGCGCATCCGTTCCACGCGATCCTGTCGCATCCGGCCTTCATCCTGACGCCGCACATTGCGTGGGCGAGTGACGAAGCGATGCAGGCGCTGGCCGATCAGCTCGTGGACAATGTTGCCGCGTTCGTGTGCGGCACACCTCGGCACGTCGTGTGACGCGCGTGCCGCATGGCGTTCCGGAAGGTGATGTGAACCGCGCAAACAGAACGGCCCCGCTCGATGGCTCGAAGCGGGGCCGGCAGAATGTGGGGCTGCTTACGCCAGCGACTCGGCACGTTACGGGTTCGTGCATCCGCCCTATCTTGCGGCCGGTTTCTGAATTCCTGATGGGCTCTACTTTAAGGAATCCAGACGACCAGCGATATAGGACAAGTCCGAAACTGAATGGGACGAACGCTGGAAACGCCCGTTTCGATCGCAGCGCACCGCGACCGACGCGTATCTCAGTAAGCCGACATTTCGACGCAAGGATCGACCTTGGACGGCGAGCAGATGACCGAGTACTTGGCGCTCTCGCGCATCAGCGCTTCGCCTTCGTGCAGCGCGATCTTGATCTCGGGGTGACGCTCGTACGCGAGGAATGCCGAGCACACGACGGCGGACATCACGACGAGGGAAAACACAAATTTTTCAAGGGTTTGGAAACGTTCAGGCATGGCTCGACCTATCTCTTAGGCCGTGATTATATCTCGAAATTAGGGTTTTCCCTATAACCGGGCCCGCATACCGAGGATGCGTTCGGTCTTGGGGAGCCAGGCATTCGCACCCCATTTCGGCGAATCGGTGTCGCACGCGGGTCGCGCCGGTCGAATGGGCGCCACCGCGCCGCCGACGCGTCACTGCGGCGCCGACGCCCCGCTCGCCGCATTGCCCGGCCACGCCTTGCCGATTTCGTCGACCAGCGACTTCGCGGTGCCGGTGACGATCGCCGCGTCGACGCCGGACGTCTGCCACGCGCCGTCGGCGGCCTGCACGAAGGTCAGGTTCGCGCGCGAAGGCTTGTAGTCGGCATTGCGCCACGTGACGACGACGTCGCACGAGTAGGTGCGATCGCCGAGCTTCTTGCAGTCGCCGTCGGGTTTCGCCGACACGACATCGGCAGAAACCGGCAGCGGCTGGCCGAACAGCGCATTCAGGCCGCCGTGGTTTTCCGCCTCGAGCGCGCGGCGCACGGCGGCGTCGACGTCGCTCGAGCCGGGGCCGTCGTGGAGCAGGTTGCAGGCGGCCAGCAGCGTCGATGCACCGGCGAGTGTCAGCAGCGTGTGGAACTTCATGGATATCCGTGATCGGGTGAACGCCGCGTAGTCTGCAACGTCCGCGTGTCGCGCGCGGTATCCATTTGTAACCAATTGCACGGAGGCGCGCGCGGCATTGCGTGCCCGTGCGTCGCCCTCGCCTATTGCCGCTCCTGCTTCACGCGGCTGACGAGCTGCGTCGGGCTCACGAACTGCAGCGCGATCACGACCCACACGAGCGTGATGGCCATGTAGATCATCGCCATCGCGTCGATCGATTGCGGCGCGCGCACGCCGGTCGAGAACACCGCGTAATACAGCGCGACGACGAGCGTCTGCGTGCTCGGCCCCGCGGTGAAGAAGGTCAGCTCGAACATCCCGATCGTGCGCACCAGCACGAGCAACCCCGCCGCGAGCATGCCGGGCACCAGCAGCGGCAGCAGCACGTAGCGGAAATAGCGCCACGTGTTCGCGCCGAAGATGCGCGCGGCGGCTTCGAGATTCGGATCGATCTGCTCGATGAACGGCGTCATCACGAGGATCACGAACGGCAGCGCCGGCACGAGGTTCGCGAGGATCACGCCGGGCAGCGTGCCCGCGAGCCCGACCTTGTACATCACGGTGGCCATCGGGATCCCGTACGTGACGGGCGGCACCATCAGCGGCAGCAGAAACACCAGCAGCGCGAAGCGCTTGCCGCGAAACCGCACGCGCGCGAGCGCATACGCGGCCGGCACGCCGAGCGCGATCGACAGCAGCACGACCGCGCCGACGACCTCGACGGTCACCCACAGCACGCTCGCGAGCTGGAAGTCTTCCCATGCCTTCGCGTACCAGTGGAGCGTGAAGCCCTGCGGCAGCGGCGTGCCGAACCAGCGGGTCGCGATCGAGTTCACCGCGACGGTCGCGATCAGCAGCATCACGTTCAGCAGGAAGAACGCCATCAGCCCCCACACGAGCGCCTTCCAGGCGCGGCCGGCGAGATTGCTCGCCATCTTCCGCGGTTTCCTCGCGTCGACGGGCCGCGCATCGGGCGTGTCGTGCTTCGGCGGCCAGGTGCGCGCGGCATGATTGTCGGTCGCCATCAGCCCTTGCCTCCCGTCACCGCGCCCGTACAGAAGAAGCGGCGCGCGCCGAGCATCGACGCGACCACCAGCAACTGCACGAAACCCATCACGATCGCGATCGCCGATGCCAGCGAATAGTCGTAGCTCTCGAACGCGGCTTCCGCCGCCGCGATCGAGATCACGCGCGTGGGCCCGGCCGGCGCGCCGAGCAGCACGGCCGACGGGAACACCGAGAACGCCTGCACGAACGACAGGCACGCGGCCATCGTCAGCCCCGGCACGAGCAGCGGCAGGTAGATCTGCCGGAACTGCTGCCACGGGTTCGCGCCGAGCGTTGCCGCTGCGCGCGCGAGCGTCGGGTCGATGCCGCTGATGTACGACAGCATCAGCAGGAACGCGAACGGAAAGCCCGACACGATCAGCGACAGCAGCACGCCCCAGTAGTTGTGCGTGAGGCGCACTTCGTCGGTGTACAGGTGCAGCCCCTGCAGCGCTTGCGGGAACCAGCCGTTCGGCCCGAAATACGTGAGCATCCCGTCGGCGACGAGCACCGTGCCGAGCGTGACGGGAATCACGAGCAGCGTCGTGACGAACTTCTGGTACGGCGAGTGGCGGCGCAGCGCGAACGCGATGGGCACCGCGATGCCGACGTTGAGCAGCGTCGCCGGCACCGCGAGCTTCAGCGTGACGAGCACGGTCGGCCACATCGCCGTGTCGGTGAAGAACTGCACGTAGTTCGCGAGCGCGCCGCCGCCGTTCATCGGCTGGAACGACAGCACGAGGCCGTACGCGAACGGATAGATGAACAGCGCGACGATGAATGCGAGCGCGGGTGTGACGAGCCACGCTTTCGCGTCGCGCGGCGTGCCGCCGGATGCGGCCGTGCTCATGCGGCCTCCCGGTATGACGGCGCGGCGGCCACGCCGCTCATGTCGGCGCTCCCGGGTAGACGAGCGTGCGTGACGGCGCAACGCGCAGCCGCAGCGGCTCGCCTTCCGTGAATTCGCCGGCGACGCGCGCCCAGATCGGGCCGAACGGCGTGACCGCGCGGATCAGCGAATCGCGGCCGCCGTACTCGACCGTTTCGACGGTCGCGTCGAACGCGTTCGTGTTGTCGCCCGCATCGTCTGCCCGCTCGATGTCGTCGGGGCGCAGCGCGACCACGACCTCCTTCGTATCGAAGCCGGCCATCGGCACGCCGGTGAGTTGCGTGCCGCCCCCTGCGACCTTGACGTAATCGCCGGCCATGCCTTCGAGCGTGAACGGCAGCACGTTGCGATAACCCATGAAGCGCGCGACGTGCAGGTTGTGCGGGCGCGTGTAGACGTCCTTCGGCGTCGCGACCTGCTGCACGACGCCCTCCTTCATCACGACGATGCGGTCGGCCATCGACAGCGCCTCGTCCTGGTCGTGCGTCACGTAGATCGTCGCGCGTTCGAGCTGCGTGTGGATGCGGCGGATCTCGGCGCGCATCTCGATGCGCAGCTTCGTATCGAGGTTCGACAGCGGCTCGTCCATCAGCACGAGCGGCGGCTCGATCACGATCGCGCGCGCGATCGCGACGCGCTGCTGCTGCCCGCCCGACAGTTGCCCGGGCAGCTTGCCCTCGTGGCCGACGAGCTGCACGAGTTCGAGCGCCTGCTGCGCGCGCCGCCGCGTGTCCTGCTTCGGCACGCCGCGCATCTTGAGGCCGAAGCCGACGTTGTCGAGCACCGACATGTGCGGAAACAGCGCGTAGTTCTGGAACACCATCCCGAAGCCGCGGCGCTCGGGCGGCAGCACGTCGATGCGCGTGTCGTCGAGCCAGATGCCGCCGCGCGTGAGCGGCTGCAGCCCCGCGATGCAGTTGAGCGCGGTCGACTTGCCGCAGCCCGACGGGCCGAGCAGCGCGATGAATTCGCCGCGCCGGATCTCGAGATCGAGCCCGTTCAGCGCGGCGACCTGCGCGCCTTCCGCATTGGTGAAGCTGCGGCACACGCCATCGAGCCGCAGCCGTTCGAAACTGTGCTTCATTGCGCGAACTCCCTCGACGCGGGCGCCGCGGCGCCCGCCGGTTCATGCGTCACTTCGACTTCTGCGAACCGATCTCGCGATCCCACTTCTGGAACGCGGCGACCATCGCCTGTGCGTTGAGCGGCTGCACGTGCGGGCGATCCGCGAGCAGCTTCGCGTACTCGGGGCGGCCGAACTTGCGGACCACCTCCTGGCTGTGCGCGGGCGCCATCTCGAGCGTCACGCCCTTCACCGCCGGGCCCGGGTAGAAGTAGCCGTCGTCGTAGGTCATCGCCTGTTGCGCCGGTTCGAGCAGGAAGTTCATCAGCTTGAACAGCACGTCGAGCTTTTCCTTCGGCACGCCCTTCGGGATCACCATGTAGTGCGCGTCGTTGACCCACGTCATGTTGTCGAAGGCCTGGATTTTGAACTCGGCCGGCACGATGCCGAGCGCGCGCGGGTTGAGGTCCCAGCCGGTGACGGTCACGGTCATGTCGCGCGTGCCCTCGCCGAGTTCCTTCATCACCGCCGACGTGCCGCCCGGGTAGTACGGCACGCAGTCGTTCAGCGCC
Organism: Burkholderia sp. Se-20373; assembly: GCF_017104705.1. Lineage (NCBI taxonomy): Bacteria > Pseudomonadati > Pseudomonadota > Betaproteobacteria > Burkholderiales > Burkholderiaceae > Burkholderia > Burkholderia sp. Se-20373. Next base: position 66,828 of record NZ_JAAGPH010000025.1, read on the forward strand.
TTCAGGAACGCCCAGGTCTTGTCCCAGCCGTTGATCGGATCCTGCGGATTCTTGTCGCCGAGCACGTACGGCAGCCCCATCAGGAACGTGCGGCCGGGGCCCGAGTTCGCCGGGCGCGCATAGATCAGCTTGTTCGGGTGCGCCTTGCACCAGGCGAGCAGCTGATCGGGCGTCTTCGGCGGGTCGCTGACCTTCGCCGGGTTGTATTCGAGCAGCGGGCCGGCCGGCATGTAGGTGACTTCGAGGCCGTAGCCCTGCGCGAGATCCTGCATCTTGCGCGGGCCGGGCGCGTACTTGTCGAGCACGCCGGGAAGCGCGGCCGCATTCTCGGGCAGCAGCTTCTGCCACAGGTTCTGCTCGATGCCGGCGGCCAGCGCGTCGGTGCCCGTCAGCACGAGGTCGATGTCGGCGCGCCCCGCCGCCTGCATCGCCTTGATCTTGCCCGGCAACTGCGGCGCGGGCGCGTTCGTGAACGTGACGTTCGAGACGAGGTTCGGGTTCTTGTCCTTGAAGGCTTCGATGGCCTTCTGCGTGAGCTGCAGGTTGCCCGCGACATCGACGATGTTCAGCGAGACGGGGGCGGCAACGGCGGCCGCGGCAGACAGCGTGAAGCCCAGCGCGAGTGCGATCCGGCGGACACGGCGAGCGATCGGGGTGGCGTTCATGTCTCCTCACTTCGGTCGGTGGATGGGACCTTTCTTTTCAGGAAATCATGACGGCGTTATACGATGTCGGTCAACAAAAAACGACGGCGTGCGGGGCGGGACTTTCCCTGACAAATACCTTCCGTTTGTTGAAGATTTGCGTGTCGGCCGAGGCTGGGGCGTCGTGCCGTGTCGATGGTGCTTCGTGTTAAGACGTCGTATCTCGGCGGATGGCGAAATGGAATCGGTTCGGGGCCGCATCGCGACCCGACGGTGACGGCGCGCGCGCCGGGCACCCGGTCGGGCGCGGCGCGCGGAAGGCAGGAATATTCAGTCAGTCAGGCGGCGCCGAGTGCGGCCACCTCCCCGATCAACCGCTCGGCATCCCGCCACTCGCCATACCCCGACGCCGGGTTCAGATGCCCGACCTCCCCCAGATCGACGAGCTTGCTGCCCCATCCGGCCGCCAGCGCCTCGGCACGTTCGAAACGCGCGAGCGGATCGTTGCGGCTCGCGGCGACGATGCTCGGAAACGGCAGCCGTCCGGTCGGGACCGGCGTCCAGCCGTTCGCGGCGATCGCATCGGGCGCCGGATAACCGGCGGGCATCGGCGACTCGAGATCGGCCGGCGCCGCGAGCAGCGCGCCGTGGATCTGGCGCGTGGCCTGCCGTGCCCAGTGCACCGTAATCATCACGCCCGCGCTGTGCGCGACGAGGATCACCGGGCCGTCGATCTCGGCCAGCGCCGCATCGAGCGCCGCGACGCGTGCGGCACGGCTCAGCTTGTCGGCTTCGAGCGGCGCGACGGCGCGCGCGTTCGGCAGGCGTCGTTCGAGGTGCGTCTGCCAGTGGTCGTCGACGTGATCGCGCAAGCCGGGCACGATCAGGATGGTGGGTGAGGTCGTCAGGGTCATGCAGTCTCCGAAGCGTTCAGGAAAGGTGGGACGCGCGCCGTTCGCGTTCGACGCGCGCGAGGTCGGCCACATAGCTCGCGCGTCCGATCGCGAACAGCACGGCGGCCATCAGCGGCACGGCGGGAATCCATTGCAGCGCGCCGACGAGGCCCGCGCGATCGGCGACCCACCCCGTCAGCAGCGGGCCCGGCGCCATGCCGAGCAGGTTGTTGGCGAGCGTGAGCGTCGCGAACGCCGACGCGTGGATCGCGGCCGGCGTCAGGTTCGCGACCATCGCGCCCGACGCACCGGATGCGCCCGCGCCGACCAGCATCCCCGCGCAGATCAGCGCGAGCTGCAGCGGCCCGGGCGGCAGCCGGAACGCAATCGCGAGGCACACGCCCGTGAGCACGCAATACGCGATCGCGGTCAGCCACTTGCGCTTGCCGTCGATCTTGCCGACGCGGTCGGTGACGATTCCGCAACCGACCATCCCGACGCCCGCGAGCAGCACGAAGCCGGCCGCGAGCACCGCCGCGCGGTCGGGCGCCATCGCGTAGTAGCGGTTCAGGTAGCTCGGCAGCCACGCGAACAGCGCGCCGGGCACGAACAGGTGCAGCCCGCTGCCGAGGTACGCGCAGATCACCGAACGCGATGCGAACAGCCCGGACATCAGCGCGCGCACGTTGCCGCGCAGGCCGCGCGGCGCGCCGGCGTCGCGCCGGCACGGTTCGATCCGATACGCGGCGAGCCGCCGTTCGGTCACGACGCAGCGATACGCGACGAGCAGCACGATGCCGAGCGCGGCCATCACGCCGAACGACCAGCGCCAGCCGAGATGCGCACCGACCAGCCCGCCGAGCGCCATCCCGAACACGGAGCCGAACGCGCCGCCGGCCATGAACGCGCCGGTCAGGGTCGCGCGCAGCCGTGCCGGAAAGATGCTCAGGATCAGCGCGACGCCGACGCTGCCGTACGCGGCTTCACCGAGCCCGACGAGGCCGCGTGCGACGAGCATCTCCGCGTAGTTGGTCGACAGCGCGCAGCCGAGCGTCGCGACGCTCCACAACGCGGCCATCAGCACGATGCTGCGCACGCGTCCGAAGCGGTCGGCGAGTACCGATAGCGGGAACGTCAGCAGCCCGACCAGCAGCGCGACGACGCCGGACAGCGAACCGAGCTGCGTGTCCGACAGCCCCCACGCGTGCTTGAGCAACGGGAATACGGCATTGAGCACCTGCCGCGACATGTAGTCCGACAGCAGCAGGCCGACGGTCAGCCCGAACACGAGCCACGCATACGCGGGCGCGCGCCGGCCGGCGGAAGCGACGTCCTGCATCGACGGCTCGACTTGATGGATCAGCATGCGTGTCTCCTCCGGCGCCGGAGGGCGTGCTCCGGCGCGGCTTGCGTGGCCCCGCTCCGTGGCCTGGAGTCAGCCCCCGCGCCGTGCGCGGGGATGGGTGCCACGCCACAACGGTC
>NZ_JAAGPH010000274.1:0-4262 GCF_017104705.1 Burkholderia sp. Se-20373
TGCATCCTGGCTGCGCCGGTCGCTGCGCGCGGCCGCCGTGCGGTCAACTTCGGTTTCGTCGTGCTGCTGGTCGACGCGCGCGCGCTCCTGGCTCGCGCGCTGCGTGCTGCGGGCGTTGCTCGCGGTGCTGGCCGTTTCGCTTTCGGCGGCGGTTTGCGCGAGGCTGCGCGGCGCCTGCGCGTCGGCGCCGTTCGCCTGCCGGATCGCTTCGCTCGTCTGCGCAACGGCGTGATCGAGAAGCGCGAGCCGGGTCTTCGGAACGACGTTCGGCGTCGTGGTCATCTCGCCGTCCGGGCCGAACGACAGGCGCTCACCGGTTCCCTGCACGTCGTCGACGCGCGTGCCGTTGGTCCATTCCTTCGGCGACGCCGACACGACGGACAGCGTGCCGTCTTCGCCGAGCACCACCGATTTGCCGGGCGGCATCTGCCTGCTCGACGTCTTGTCGAGCACGCGGATCGGCTGGTTGTCGTAGGTCAGGATCCTGTCGCCGACCATCAGCATGCCTTCGGGCGACACCTTGACGGCTTCGCCGTCGAGCATTGCGCGGGTGCGGCCGTGGGCGAGCGACGACACGTCGCCCTTGTTCAGGATCTGGCCGAGCATCCTGCTGTCGACCGTGACGGTCTCGCCGTCGGTCGTGCGGATCGGCACCGGCCGGCCGGTGCGGGTTCGCACCGACGTGACCGCGCGTTCCTTGAGGCCGCCCGCGGCCATCAGCGCGACGTTGGTGAGCCCGGACTTGAGCTGCTCGCCGGCCGCTTTCCTGTCGCCTGCGAGATAGTCGACGCCGGCCTCGCCGAACGCCTCGACCGCACCGCCGACGCCGGTCACGATCGCGGTGGCCTTCGCGCCGGTGGAAAGCAGCGACGCGACCTTCGGCGTGCGCGTGAGCGCCGTCACCGCGCGCGTGAACAGCTTGCTGCCGGCGAGCTTGGCGGCGCCGGCGGCGCCCATCGGCACGAGATTGATGAAGTCGGCGCGCGCGCCCGCGTCGGTGAACGGATTGATGCTGCGGCCGTGTTCCACGCGCGTCGCGATGTCGAGCCCCGCGCTCGTCATCGATGCGCCGATCGCGGTGTACATCATCCCCGCACCGAGGATGTTCAGCGGCACGCCGACGATCGCGCCGATACCGGTGCCGTCGAGCAGGCCGCCGAGACCTTCCAGCGCCATGCCGCCGACCATCATGCCGATGTTCAGGCCGGTGCTGGTCAGCGTGTTCAGGAAGCTGTCGAAGCCGCTTTCATGATGCGCGGCCTTCGACACGAGCTGCAGCGAGCCGTCCGCGTTGTGGCCGGTCGCGATGTCGACGGTGCCGTCCTTCGACAGCTCGTTGTTGTCGATGTAGTCGTTGATGTCGTTGTAGGTGCTCGCCGTTTCGTCGACGTATTGCGTGCCGTCCTTGCCGGTGACCTTGAAGATCGCGCTGGTCGTCATGCCGGCGTCCTTCGCCGCATACACCATCGGCAGCACGCTGACCTGCGTGGTCGCGCCGCCGCCGACCTTCAGCAGCGTGTCGCGCACGCTGTTGATCGTCGACAGCTTGTCCTTGTCGGTGAAGCGCGCGACGTCGTCGTTCGTCGGCGATACGGGGTCCGAACCGTCGCTCGACGAGGCCGTGTTCGGCACGTCCGGCTGCATCCCGAGCGCGACGCCGATCAGGTTGCGCTGTTCGTTGTCGGTCAGCTTGCCGAACGCGATCGTATTGCCGTTCTGCGTGCTCGCGCTCGCCGCGTCGAGCAGCGAGTTCGACAGTTCGCCGCGATGCGCCTCGTAGAAGTCGTGCAGCGCCTTCTTGTAGTCGTTGCCGGCATCCGAATCGGGCGCCGCGTAGCGCAGCCGCTCGTCGAGTCCCGCGTCGAACTGGTCCATCAACACCTGCTGGTGCGACGTCTCGCCCAGCAGCTGCAGGCGCTGTACCGCGTTGTCGGCTTGCGTGACGGCAGCCTTCGCCTTGTCGAGCGGGTCCTGGTACAGGTTCGGCCGCGGCGCCGACGGCGCCGGGATCATGTCGTCGCCCGCGACGTAGCGGAACCGCACGGGCGGCGGATTCGCGGCCGCCCAGTCGTCGTACTGTTTCTGCACCGACGCGAGCGTGCTCTTTGCCTGCGTCTGCTGGATGCGTGCCTGCGACAGCGCGGCCTGGGTCGCGCGCTCGTTGACCGAATCCGCGAGCCGGCTGTCGGCCGCGCGGATCGCGCCTGCGACGACCTGCAGGCGCTTTGCATCGAGCAGCGTCGGGCCCGCCGGCGCGGCCTGCGTGGCAGGCGACTGCGGCAGCACGAACGGGGACGAGCCGGTGAGCGACGGCGGCAGGCCGCCGTTCGCGCTCGACAGCGACGGCGCGGGCAACGGTGACGACGTCGGCAGCGACGGCGTGCCGGTGGGGGCGGCGCTCGCAGCGGTCGACAGCGACGATGCGGGCAGGGGCGGCAGGCCGCTGGCGGTCGACAGCGACGGCGCGAACAGCGGCGGCTGGGTCGTCGGCTTCGTGAAGATCGAGCGCGCGTTGACCTGCGCCTGGATCTGCGACGCCTGGTCGTCGTACTGCTGCGCGAGCGTCGCGCCGTAGGTCGCGACGAAACCGTCGTGCGCGATACCGGCCTGCTGTTGCGCCTGCGACAGTTTCGCGTATGCGTCGCCGACGTCGAGGTCGACCTGCGGATCCTTCAGCATCGAGCCCGGGTTGCCCTTGTGCCAGGCGTCGGCGGCCTGCTGCTTCGTCGTGTAGTCGGCCTGCAGCGTGTCGACCTGATGTTGCGCGGACAGCATCTGCAGATAGCTGCCGCTCGTATTGGCGGCCGTCTGCGCGCGGGCGAGCGCGGTCTTCGCCTCCGACACCGCGTTCGCCACGACTACCGTCGGTCCTTCCTTGCCGCTGACCGAGTCGTACGTTTGCTGCGCGTTCGTGAGCGTCAGGCTGTCGTTCGCGGCGCCGGCCGCGGCATTGGCATAGTTCGCGTCCTTCGCCGCCGCCGTGACGGCCTGCTGCGCGGCGTCCTGCGACGCCGGCGCGTCGGGCATCGTGACCTGCAGTTCCAGCGGCTGGAGCGCATCGTTGAGCCGGCCGACGCCCGAGTCGAGCGCGCTCTTGTAGTCCGGATCGGCGAGATACGACTGGAACTGCGCATAGGCGAGGTTCGAATTCGCGACGTCCGCGTAGTACTTCGACGCGCCGACGGCGGCCGTTGCGCTGGCGGTCTGCCAGTTGTCGAAGAGCCGGATCTGCAGCGGGTTCTTGCAGTCGCTCTGCTGCGGTACCCAGTTCGGATCGTTCGCGTGCTCGGGAAACGCGGCCAGCAGCGTCTTGAACTGCTGGTCGGCGGCATGTTGCGCGTCACCCGGATCGGTCACCTTGCCGGAGTCGTCGATCTTCATTCCGGCCGGCATGTCGGCGTTCGCCTGTTCGCCGTACAGGATCATGTAGCCCGCGTCGGTCGTCACGTTCAGGTCGCGCTGCGCGCTGTCGGCGGCGGTGCGCGCCTTCGCGTAGGCATCCTGAGCGGTCTTGCGGTCGCCGGGCGTCGATTCGGGATCGCGGTTCACGAGGCGCAGCACGTTCTGCGCGCCTTGCAGCGATTGCGATGCGTTGTCGTATTGCGTCTGCGCGTCCTGGATCGCCTTCTGCACCGCGCGCGTCTTGTCGTTCTCGACCGTGATGTCGGGCGGCGGCACCGTGTACTGCGCGGCCATGCTCTGGACCAGCGAGGTCGCGGATGCAATTTCGGGGTTGGTCGGCTTCGACGGATCGGTGGACGGCGTGGCGGTTACCGGAATCGGCGGCGTCGCAACCGGGTTCGCGGGGCCGGCCGACGAATCGTCCTTCTTCGGCGGAGGCGGCGGCGGGGGCGGCGGTGCGACGACCGGGTTCAGCGTTTCCGACAGGAAGCGCTGCCAGTTGACGCCCAGTCCCAATCCGTCGATCAACAGCATGCTCGTCTCCCTGAAGGCGCGGCGCCATGCGCGCCGCGACGCGATCCGACGAGTGTAGGGACACGCGTTGCGGCCGGATCGCCACTGTTTCGTAGCACGGCGGCGCGGCCGCCGCGCCGTACACCTGGGCCGCCGGCTCCGCGGGCCCGCCCGACCGCCGCTCCCACCCCCCCCCCCGGTGATCCCCCACCCCCCCCGCAAGGTGACCGACATGGCCACCGCGATCGCGCTCGTGAAGGCCGGGCATGGCTGGGCGAATTTGCCCGAATCCATGATCGGCCGATACGTCGCCGACGGCGAACTCGCGCCGCTCGTGTTCGCGAACA
>NZ_JAAGPH010000275.1:0-4092 GCF_017104705.1 Burkholderia sp. Se-20373
GCTCGGTGCTGCGCGCGCTCGTGCGGCCCGCGGCGGTGCGGCGCGAGGAAGCCGCGCTGTGCGACGAGGCGCGCGCGATCGTCGCCGGGTTCGGCGAGCGGCTGACGCCGCGCATCGATCATCCGGCGCACAGCCTGTCGTATGCGAACCGGCGGCGCGTGGAGATCGGCCGCGCGCTCGCGCTGCATCCGCGCCTGCTGCTGCTCGACGAACCGACCGCCGGGATGAACGAGACGGAGACGGCCGAGATGCTGCAGTTGATCCAGTCGCTGAAGGCTCGCGGCCTGACGATCCTGCTGATCGAGCACAAGCTCGAACTCGTGATGCGCGTGTCCGACCGCGTGATGGTGCTCGACAACGGCGTGAAGATCGCCGAAGGCGCGCCGCGCGACGTGCGGCACGATCCGCGCGTGATCGAGGCGTACCTCGGCCGCCGGTATGCGGGCGGCGCGCCGGCCGACCGCACGGCGCAGGCGGCCGCATGACGGCACTTTCTTCCGGACCCGACACGACCATGACCGATGCACTGCTGAAACTCGAACACCTGGACACGTTCTACGGGCCGGTGCAGGTGCATTTCGACGTGAACTTCGAAGTCGGCCGCGGGCAGATCGTCAGCCTGCTCGGCGGCAACGCGAGCGGCAAGTCGACGACGATGAAGCTGATCCTCGGGCTGCTGCGGCCGCGCCGCGGCGTCGTGCGCTTCGACGGCGACGACGTGACGGCGCTCGCGACGCCGCAGCGCGTGCGGCGCGGGATCGCCGCCGTGCCCGAGGCGCGGCGGCTGTTCGGCGACATGAGCGTGCGCGAGAACCTGCTGATGGGCGCGTACACGCGTGGCGACCGTGCGGCGGTGGCGGAGGACTACGCGCGCGTGCTCGACCTGTTTCCACGCGTGCGCGAGCGGCTGACGCAGCGCGCCGGCACGCTGTCGGGCGGCGAGCAGCAGATGCTCGCGATGGCGCGGGCGCTGATGGCGCGGCCGAAGCTGATCTGCATGGACGAGCCGACGATGGGGCTGTCGCCGCTGTACGTCGACAAGGTGCTCGAACTGATCGACGCGATCAACCGGCAGGGCGTGACCGTGTTCATGGTCGAGCAGAACGCGAGCCTCGCGCTGGAGATCGCGCATTACGGGTACGTGCTGCAGACGGGGCGCGTCGTGCTCGAAGGGCCCGCGAAGGCGCTGCTCGACGACGAGCGTGTGCGCGACGCGTATCTCGGTGGTGAGGCGGTGGCGGCGTAGCGGGCGGGGCGGCGGGGCAAAAAACGGTGATATACGCCGGATTGTCAGGTAGATTGGCGCTCAGTCGCCATCACCGCCACCGGGAGCGCCGCACCATGTTGACCTATTCCGTTCAGAAAGTCGGCTACGCATTCGAGCAACTGGATCCGCAGGGCGCGACGGATTACGCGTCGTTCACGCAGGCGTTCGACGCGTTCCCGTGGGCGGCGCAGCATGCCGAATGGGACGACACGCAGGACGGCCCGTTGCCGGCCCTCGTGCTGCAGCAGGCCGACGATCAGCGGGAGCTGTGGGTGACCGCGCTGCGCGATGCGCATGCGGACGGCTTCCAGTTGAATGCCGTCTCGATGCGGATGAAGAAGGGGCTGTTCGGGATCGGCAAAGGCAAGCTGGAGCAGCATGTCGATACGATCGACGTCGACACGCGCGCGGAAGTCGATACGTTGTGCCGGCTGTTCTGCGATCGTCAGTATGACGAGCTGGATCGGCTGGTCGCGCGGCATGCGGAGCGCAACCGCTTCGATGACGACAGCGACGATTGAGTGCCCGTCGCGCACGTGCATGAACCGGCCCGGGTCCGTCGGTTCATGCCTGCTTCTCGCCGCTCCCCGCCGCGCGCGGAAACGTCAACACCACCGCAAACCCGCCCGCCTCGGGAAACGCAAACCCGACACGCCCGCCGTGCGCCTTCATCACTTCCTGCACGATCGCGAGCCCGAGACCCGACCCGGTGCGCCGCTCGCTGCCGTCCGGCGCGATCCGCACGAACGGTTGCAGCGCGGCATCCCAATGCTCGCGCGGAATCCCGCGGCCGTTGTCGGTGACGGTCAGCGTCACCGCATCGTCGCCGTTGCCCTGCGTCGCGACCGAGACGACGATGTCGTCCGCATGGCCATGCAGCAGCGCGTTGTGCAGCACGTTCGACAGCGCTTCCTGCAGGCTGATTGCGTCGCCGTCGATCCACGCGAGCGGCGCGTCGCTTGCGAACGCAACGGCCACGTCGCGCTCGCCGGCGAGCGGAATCGTGCGGCCGAGCACGTCTTTCGCGAGCGCGACGAGGTCGACCGGTTGCAACGGCACGGCCTCGGTGCGATGAATGACCATCGCATGATTGAGCAACTGGCCGGTGAGTCGACCGACGTCCGAAGAGGTCGCGCGCAGCGCGTCGAGCCGCGCCGCGTGGCGCGCGGGATCGGCTTCGCCGTCGAGCAGCTCGATTTGCGCGTCGAGCCGCGCGAGCGGCGTGCGCATCTGGTGTGCGGCATCGGCGATGAAGCGCTGCATCGCGTTGATCCGCTCGGCGAGGCGGTGCATCAGCCCGTTGATCGACCCGATGATCGCGTCGATCTCGCTCGGCGTGTCGACGGCCACCGGCCGCAGGTCGGCCGGGTCGCGCGCGGCGATGATCGTGCCGATCTGCGCGAGCGGACGCAGGCCGCGCCGGATCGCGAGGCCGCTCGCGCCGATCGCGAGCACGCTCATCAGCAGGATCAGCGTCCATACCTTGAAGCTCATGTCGTTCGTGAGCTGCTGCCGGGCGTTGGTGGTTTGCGCGACCGTCACGAGTGCCCAGCCCGGCGTGCTTTCCTCGGGCATGTAGCGCGCGATGGTCGCAGTGCGGATCCGGTGCCCCTGGTACAGGCCGTTCGCGAACGCGGGGCCCTGTTTCGCGGCGGCGAGCGTCGCGGGGCTCGCGAGATCGTTGTAGCCGGCCACGACGATGCCGCGCGAATCGACGACCTTGTAGTAGACGAGGTCGTAGCGCGACAGTGTCGACAGCGCGGCCACCGGCGGATTCAGCGCGAGCACGCCGCCCTGCACGTAGAGGTTTTCCGCGACCTGGATCGATGCGCCCGCAAGCAACTGGTCGTAAGCCCGTTCGGCCGCGACGCCCGCGTAGTAGCGCGCGATCGCCGCAAGCGCGAGCGCGCCGGTCGCGACGACGAGCGCGATGAAGAGCAGCGTGCGCCCGAACAGCGTCTTCGGGAACCAGTCAGTGCGCCGCAATCTGATACCCCATTCCACGCGCGGTGCGGATCTCGACCGAGCTGCCCTGCAGCTTCTTGCGCACGCGGGTCACGTACTGCTCGACCGCGTTCGTGGTCGGCTCGTTGCCGAAGCTGAACAGTTGGTTCAGCAGTTCGTCCTTCGAGAAGATCCGCTGCGGGCGGCTCGCGAGGATCTCGAGCAGCGCGAATTCCTGGCGCGACAGCGACAGCGGCTGGCCGTCGAGTTCCGCGAGGCGGCTGCTGCGGTCGATCACGAGGCCGCCGAGCGTGAGCACGTCGTTCGCGTGGCCGCTGTTGCGGCGCAGGAGCGCCTGCACGCGGGCATCGAGCTCGCGGTAGTCGAACGGCTTCACCAGGTAATCGTCGGCGCCGAGGCCGAGGCCGCTCACGCGGTCGTCGATCGCCGAGCGCGCGGTGACGAGCAGCACGGGCGTCGTGCTGCCCGATGCGCGCAGGTGGCGCAGCACCGTGAAGCCGTCCATGCCGGGCAGGTTCGCGTCGAGCACGACGAGGTCGAAGCGCTCGACGCGCAACAGCCCGTGCGCGGTCGCGCCGTCGGTTTCGAGATCGACGGCATGGCCGAGCCGCGCCAGGCGGCTGCGGATCGCCGCGCCGATTTCGGCATCGTCCTCCACGACGAGAATGCGCATGGTGCCGTTTCGCAGGTGGGTGGGTTAGGGGTTTTCCCGGGGCCGGGATGTCAGCATTTTCTTGAACACGACCTGCGCCTGCTCATACAGCGCCGTGCGCTTCGCGACGTCCCCATTGGAACGCGCCGCGTCCACCAGCTTCTCGAAATCCTGGTTGCACCACTTCGCGAGATTGCTGCCGTGCACC
>NZ_JAAGPH010000276.1:0-4062 GCF_017104705.1 Burkholderia sp. Se-20373
CCGCCGCGAATTTCAGCATGAAGCGTCGTTGCATCGAGTGTCCCCTAACGGATCAATCTTGTTTTACTTGTGGCTCAGCCGGCGGACGAGCCAGTCGCCGAACGACTGCACGATCTGCACGAACACGCTCAGCGCGACGCCGGCCACGGCCGACAGCACGCGGCCGGCGGCCGCGAGCGCGGGCCCGCTGCCGGTACCGATCGACCAGACGATCGTCAGCGCGCCGGTCAGCCAATACACATGGCCGACCGAACGCGCGACCGGCGCCGTGAGATCCCCGTTGAACGCTGCATGAAACGCGAGCCACGCGAGCCCGAGCAACGCGATGCCGAACGCCTGGCCGAGCATCGCCGGCTGGACGTTCGCAAGCTGCAGCGCGTTGAAGAGCGACTGCCAGGGCGTCAGCACGAACAGCACGCCGAACGCCAGCAGCAGCACGGCATCGATGATCAGCACGGCTCGCAGCAGCGGTTTCATCGGCAATTAGTCCACGTGGTAGTTCGGCGCTTCCTTCGTGATCTGCACGTCGTGCACGTGCGACTCGCGCATGCCCGCCGCGGTGATCTGGACGAATTCGGCCTTGTCGTGCAGCTCGTCGATCGTCTTGCAGCCGCAGTAGCCCATGCTCGCGCGCACGCCGCCGACCAGCTGGAACAGGATCGCGTTGACCGAGCCCTTGTACGCGACACGGCCTTCGATGCCTTCCGGCACGAGCTTGTCGATGTTCGCCGAGTTGTCCTGGAAGTAACGGTCTGCCGCGCCGTCCTTCATCGCACCGACGGAACCCATGCCGCGATACGACTTGTACTGGCGGCCCTGGTACAGGAACACGTCGCCCGGCGCCTCTTCGGTGCCCGCGAACATGCTGCCCATCATCACCGCGTTCGCGCCGGCCGCGAGGGCCTTCGACACGTCGCCCGAGAAGCGCACGCCGCCGTCGGCGATGCACGGTACGCCCGTGCCCTTCAGCGCTTCCGCGACGTTTGCGATCGCGCTGATCTGCGGCACGCCGACACCGGCGACGATCCGCGTCGTGCAGATCGAGCCCGGGCCGATACCGACCTTGACCGCATCCGCGCCGTATTCGACGAGCGCCTTCGCGGCGGCGGCCGTCGCGATGTTGCCGCCGATCACTTCGACGTGCGGGAAGTTCTGCTTGACCCAGCGAACGCGCTCGAGCACGCCCTTGCTGTGGCCGTGCGCGGTATCGACGACGATCACGTCGACGCCGGCCTGCACCAGCAGCTCGACACGCTCTTCGTTGTCGGGACCGACGCCGACCGCCGCGCCTGCGCGCAGCTTGCCGTGTTCGTCCTTGCACGCGTCCGGGTGCTCGGTCTGCTTCGTGATGTCCTTGACGGTCATCAGGCCGCGCAGCTCGAATGCATCGTTGACGACCAGCACGCGCTCGAGGCGGTGGCTGTGCATCAGCGCCTTCGCTTCGGCGAGCGGCGTGCCTTCCTTGACCGTGACGAGGCGCTCGCGCGGCGTCATGATCGACTTGACCGGCTCATCGAGGCGGGTTTCGAAACGCAGGTCGCGGTTCGTGACGATGCCGACGAGCTGCGGGCCCTCGACGACCGGGAACCCGGAGATGCCATGCTGGCGCGACAGCGCGATCACGTCGCGGACCTTCATTTGCGGCGGCACCGTGATCGGATCGCGGACGACGCCCGATTCGAAACGCTTGACCTTCGCGACCTCGCGGGCCTGTTCGGCCGGCGTGAGGTTCTTGTGGACAATACCGACGCCACCCTGCTGGGCCATCGCGATCGCAAGGCGACCTTCGGTGACCGTGTCCATCGCGGCGGACACGAGCGGCATGTTCAGGGAGATGTTGCGGGTCAGCTTGGTCTTGAGGCTGGTGTCGCGCGGGAGAACGTCGGAGAAGGCGGGAACGAGGAGCACGTCATCGAAAGTGAGTGCTTTTTGGATCAGACGCATGGCAAATCCTATGGGCGCAAAAGCGAATTATACGCGAAGCGCTGCGAATTTTCACAACACGAACAACGGCTTAGCCGGTTTCGGCCGTTCGGGGGCCGAATCGTTCGGATCGCCGTTCGGTTCGTTTTCGATCGCCTTTCGTTTCACCGCCGCATCGAGCCATTCGCGCAGCCGGCCGCGAAACGGCCCATCCGCCAGTTGCGGACGGGTCACGCGGCGGCGGCGGCGCCGGGGATGAAGCCCGGCCCGGCAACGGCCCGAACGGGTCCGCCGTCCCGCCTCACGGCAGCCCGGCCGCGCGGACGATCATCACCACGCCGCCGCCGACCGCGACGCAGCCGACGATCCGCGCAACCCGCCCGCCGGCGGGCATCAGGCGCTCGGCGGCGATCGCCCCCGTCACGACCGCCATCACGCGCAGATCCATCATGCCGGTGGCCAGCGCGGCCGCCATCAGGTTCCCGCAGCAGGCCCCGCATCGCGTGGCGGCGCTCACGCCGTGCCGCCATGCCGCACCGGCCTCCGCGTGCGGCGGACGCACGCCGGTCGCCGCGTGCCGGCAGCACGTCAGCCGGCGCGCCTTCCATCCGGAGCATTGCAGGACACCTGCAGCCAATACGACCGCGCCGGCCACGAGCGGCATGGCGCGGGCGAGCGCCGGCAGCCGTGCGGCGGCGCTCGTCAGGGCGGCGCCGGCCGGAAACACGAGCACGCCGACTGCCATCCACACGGCGAAATACCCGGCGCCCACCACGGCGACGAGCCACGTCGAGCGCACCGCCGCCAACGGACCGGCGCTCTGCCGGTATCGCCACAGCACCGGCGCCAGCACGGGCAGCATCATCGTCACCATCATCGCGCCCCACATGCCGGCGAACGCCGCGAACGTGCGGCCGGCGCCCCATCCGCACGGCCGCTGCCATGCCGCCGACGTCATCCAGCCGCCGGACACCGGCGCACCGCCCATCGCGGCCATCGACGCGTGCTGCGTCACGGTCGCAACAACGGCAACCGCGAACACGGCCGCGAGCGCCACCGCGAAGGCCCGCGGATCGGGGCCTGCAACGCCGGCCGCAGGCCGAGTCATCGCCCGCCCCCGCCTGTCACCGGCGCGCTCAGCCGCGTGCGTACTCGTCATGACGACGCCACCACGGGCCGGTCTCGTTGCGTCCGCGCGGCGCGCGATCGAGCCACTGGTACATCCCCCACAGCCCGTCGAGGCCGCGCGCATAGGTGGAATACGTGTGATAAACCGCACCGTCCTCGCGCACGAACGCGCTCATCCCCGGCCGGTCGAGCGAATACGTGACCGCGTCGGTACCGCACGTCGCGGCAAACTCCACGACGGGTGCCGGCGGCGGATCCATGTCCATCGCGTGGCCGGCCCGCGCGTAGTTGTACTCGACGTCGCCCGCGCGTTGCTGCGTTTCGGTGAACGACACGTTGAAGTCGAAGTTGAAATCGCTGCCGACCGACGACGCCCACGGGAAGTGCCACCCCATCCGCTGGCGGTACGCGAGCAGCTTCGCGAGCGGCGCGCGCGACACGGCGGCGAGCGTCACGTCGTGGTTCGCGAGGTGCACGGCGAAGCCGTCGAAACCGTCGGCGACCGACGAACACGACGGGCAGCCGGCCTTGTAGTCGGGGCCGAACATGAAGTGATAGACGAGCAATTGCGAACGGTCGAGAAACAGGTCGCCGAGCGTTGCCTGCCCTTCTTCGGTGTCGAACCGGTAGGTCTTGTCGACGCGCACCCAGGGCAGTGCCTGGCGACGCCGCGCGAGTTCGTCGCTTTGCCGCGTCAGCGCCTTTTCCGCGTCGAGCAGCGCGCGGCGTTCGGCCAGCCATTCGTCGCGGGTTCCGGTGAGATGGGTCGTCATGGCGGGTTCCTCCTTCCGATGGGTATCCGGGCACGGCGTCCGGTGCCGTGTGCGTGGTGCTAGATTACGGGCGGGCATCGGACCGGAGGGAGTGACAAGTGTGTCGGGATTCGGAAGTCGCCATGCCGTCGAGGCCCAGTTCTCGCGCCGGCCCGGGCAAGCCCGCCAGAATCAGCGCGTGCGCTTCGTGCTCGGTGAGCCCGGTGAGATCGGTACGCCAGCCGTCGCTCAATTGAAA
>NZ_JAAGPH010000277.1:0-3869 GCF_017104705.1 Burkholderia sp. Se-20373
TTCGCGCCCCTTGAGCCGGTCGCCGCGCGTCGCGCCGGCACCCTGCCCGGGCCGCGGACGCGCGCGGAAATCGCGCACCGGGTCGCGCTCGCGAGGCACGACGCCACCGGCCTCAACGTCCGGCCAGTCGACCTGACGTCCGCGCGCGCATTGCCGCGCCGTCATCAATTCGTGTTACGAATCCCCGATTCCCTGCCTACAATGTTCGGAACGCCAGTCGTCCGGCCTGCCGCCGGCGACGACCGGATCCATACGGCGCAGCGCAGGCCGGATCTCTCGGGGGACGTATGTCCGCGCATGCCAGAAAACCGCTGGTCTCGCTCGTCGTGCCGTTCCATGACGAGGACGAAGCCATCGACGCGTTCTTTGCCGCGACGCTGCCGATCCTCGAATCGGTCGAGTCGGTCCGTTTCGAGATCGTCTGCATCAACGACGGCAGCCGCGACGACACGCTCGGCAGGCTGATCGATGTCGCGGCCGGCGACCCGCGCGTGCGCATCGTCGATCTCACCCGGCGCTTCGGCAAGGAAGCCGCGCTCACCGCCGGCATCGACGAAGCCGCCGGCTCCGCCGTGATCCTGATCGACGCCGACCTGCAGGATCCGCCCGCGCTGATCCCCGCGATGGTCGAACGCTGGCTCGCCGGCGCCGAGGTCGTCGCCGCGAAGCGCACCGACCGCAGGTGCGACCCGCTGATGCAGCGCGTCGCCGCCGCGCTTTACTACCGCGTGCACAACCACCTCTCCGAAGTCGAGATGCCCGAGAACGTCGGCGATTTCCGCCTGATGGATCGCCAGGTCGTCGACGCGCTGCGCGCGCTGCCCGAGCGGCGGCGCTTCATGAAAGGCCTGTTCGCGTGGGTCGGCTATCGCATCGAGCTCATCGAATACACCCGCGCGCCGCGCAGCGGCGGCCGCTCCAAATTCTCCGGCTGGCGCCGCTGGAACTTCGCGCTCGAAGGCATCACCAGCTTCAGCACCGTGCCGCTGCGCGTGTGGACCTACATCGGCCTCGCGTTCGCCGCGCTGTCGTTCGTCTACGGCGCGTTCATCGTCATGCGCACGCTGCTGTTCGGCAACCCCGTGCACGGCTATGCGTCGCTGATCTCCGTGATGCTGTTCGTCGGCGGCATCCAGCTGATCGGCATCGGCGTGATCGGCGAATACCTCGGCCGCATCTATCACGAGTCCAAGCAGCGACCGGTCTATCTCGTGCGGCGGCGCTACCGCGCGCAGCGGGACGCCGCCGCGCATCCGGCGTCGCAGCTGCTGCAATTTCCGCTCAAGCGCACGCATGCGGCCCGCCGCCGAGCGGCGCAGCCCGCCGCGACCGGCCACGGCGCCGCGCGGAAAGCGTCCGCCAAGTAACCGCGCGCACGACGCATGGACCTCCCCCGACAAGCGATACGAGCGGCGGACCCTGCCGTCCGCGCATGGCTGACACCCCGGCGCGTCGTGGCGTACAGCGCGGTCGCGCTCGCGTGCTACGCGCTGTTCGTCGCGATCTGGATCGCCGTCGTCCGTCACGCGCCCGCCGCCGCGCCGTCGCGCCCGGGCCCCGACTACGCGGTGTTCTGGTCGGCGTCGTACATGATGCTGCATGGCTCGCCGTGGCAAGCGTACGATCTGCCGACCTTCTCGCGGCTGGCGGCCGACCTGTTCCCGCAGTTCCGCCGCGAAGACCTCGTCGCGTGGCTGTACCCGCCCACCAACCTGCTGCTCGTGACGCCGCTGGCGCTGCTGCCGTACGCAGTCGGCTACCCGCTGTTCGTCGCGTTCGGCGTCGTCGTGTTCGGATTCGCCGTGTCGCGCGTATCCGGGCTCGGCGCGCTCCCCGGCTTGCGGCGCGTCGGCGCGTTCGCGCTGCTCGCCGCCCCGTGCGTGTTCGTCACCGGGATGTTCGGGCAGAACGCGTTCCTCACCGCGTCGTGCGCGGCGCTGGCCGTCTGCTGGGCCGACCGTCGGCCGATGTGGGCCGGGCTCTGCATCGGCCTGCTGTCGGCCAAGCCGCAGATGGCGCTGCTGTTCCCGTTCGTGCTGGTCGCCACGCGCGCCTGGCGCACGATCGCGGCGGCCGCGCTCGCCACCGCCGCGTTCACCGCGTTGAGCGTCCTGATCTGCGGCGTCGAATCGCTGCGCCTGTTCGTCGCCGGCACGGCGCTCGCGCGCACGCTCCTCCTCGAGCAAGGCATCGTGTTCTGGCTAGCATCGCCGGCGCCGTTCGCCGCGTTCCGTCTCGCGGGCCTGCCGCCTGGCGCCGCGTATGCCGCGCAAGCGTGCATCGCGGCGCTGGCGATCGCCGCCGCCTGCATCGTATGGACGCGGTCACGCGACGTCCGCTTGCGCGCGGCGGTGCTGGCCGTCGCCACGCTCGCGGCGAACCCGTACGTGTGGCACTACGAACTCGCCTGGCTCGGCATCGCGATCGCGTGCCTGCTGGCGATCGGCTGGCAGGACGGCTGGCTGCGCGGCGAGCAGACCGCGATCGCGCTCATGTGGCTGCTGCCGGCCGTCGAATACCTGAACCCGTGGCTGCAAGGGCCGCAGGTCGGCCCGGTCGTGACGCTGTTCGCGCTCCTCGTGCTGCTGCGCCGCGCCGGCCCGGGGGCTCAGAACGCGAGCCGCGGCGGCACGTAGATGCCGTAGTACGGCCCGACGCCGGTCGCGACGCCGGTCATCTTCACGCCGGCGACGAAATGGCCCTGGATGTACTTGTATGTGCCGCCCAGCGACACGTCGATATGGAACGGCGCGAACGCGACGATCGGCACGGTGGTGCTGGTCGCGGTCTGCGTGACGACCGGCAGCACCACCGTCGCGCCGACCGGCACCGACGTATAGAGCGTCGCCTTCACGCCGGTCGCGAGATTGATGGTGTCGCCGATGTTGAGCGTCGTCGGATTGCCGGTTGTCATCAGGCCGCCCATCGTCGTCGTGTCGGTCGCGCTCGACTGGAACGACGTCCATTGCCCGCCCATGCACAGCAGGCCGTAGATCTGGCCGTTCGTGATCGAGAATTCGAACGGCTGGCCCGTCAGCGGATTGATCAGCGGCTGGTTGGTCGACGCGTTCCAGTACAGGTTGTACACGCACTGGTCGATCGCGACCGGAAACAGCCCGCCTGCCCCGACCCCGCCCGGCGCCGCCAGCACCGCCACGGCGGTCGCGCTGTCGGATGCGCCGGGGATCCCCAGCAGCCCGCCGAGCAGCAGCGGAATCGAGCCGCCGTTCACGCCGGGCGCGCGCGACACGGTGACCTGCACCGCCGGGACGTCGTACTGGCCGGGCGTGATGGTCGTCGGCTGCATGGAGGCGGGGTTGCGCGTCACGTTCCAGTATCCGGTGGTCACCGTGCCGGTCGACAGCGCCGCGCCGGCCGCCGAGTGCTTCGCGATCACCCCATTCGCGGCCGGCGCGGCCTGCGACCAGTTCACCGCGCCGCCGCTCGGCGACATCATCGCATCGGCCCCCGCGAGCGCGGCCGCGTCGGCCGCGTTCTGCAACTGGTTGTTCACCGTGACCACCCACGCGATGTCGATCGCCAGCGCGCCGAACGACAGCAGCGGGATCAGGAACAGCAGGAAGAACAGCGCGACCGAACCGCGCTGCCGTTCGGCGTCGACGGGTGGCGTGGCGGTCACGTCATTCATAGAGCATCACCGACGTCGCCGAGACCGTCACCGGGCCGGTCAGCGCACTGAACGCGGAGCCCAGCACGAGCCCCGAATACGTGTAGGTCACCGTCACCGTCAGCGCGGTGCCCGACGTCGTGCCGTTCGCCTGCGTCACGGTCACCGCCGGTGTCGTCGCGGTGCCGCCGGTGATCAGGCTGTTCTGCATCGCGGTCTGCGCGATGTTGGCGATCTGCGT
>NZ_JAAGPH010000278.1:0-4018 GCF_017104705.1 Burkholderia sp. Se-20373
ACGCCTACCCTGCACGTCGCCCTGCCAGTCTCAGCGCGGGCGCCGTCGCGGACGAAGACGTGGCGGGCGGCTCGGGGCCGGCGCGCGTGAGGGTGGTCGAACATCCGGGCGGCCGGCTCGAGCGGCGTCTCGACGCTCTCTCGCAGGACTGGCGCATCGACGAAACGGCCGCGCTCGACCTGGTCGCGCTCGACTGCCAGGCCGGCCCCGACGCGCCGCGCCGCGCGCTCACGCCCGGCCTGCCCGACGATGCGTACCGTCACGACGGCCAGCTCACCAAGCGGGACCTGCGCGCGATGACGCTCGGGCGTCTCGCGCCCGCGCCCGGCGAGCTGCTGTGGGACGTCGGCGCCGGCAGCGGCTCGATCGGCATCGAATGGATGCGCGCGCATCCGTCATGCCAGGCGATCGCGATCGAAGCGCATGCGGAGCGGCAGCGCTTCATCGAGCACAACCGCGACGCGCTCGGCGTGCCGGGCCTGCAGCTCGTCGCGGGCCGCGCGCCCGATGCGCTCGCGGGGCTCGCCGCGCCCGACGCGATCTTCATCGGTGGCGGGGCGACCGCACCCGGCGTGCTCGACGCGTGCTGGACAGCGCTGAAACCGGGCGGCCGGCTGGTCGCGAACGCGGTCACGCTGCAGGGCGAGATGACGCTCGCCGCCTGGCGCGAAGCGCACGGCGGCACGCTCACGCGCGTGTCGCTCGCACACGCCGAGCCGCTCGGCCGCTTCGATACGTGGCGGCAGCCGTTGCCGGTCACGCTGTACGACGTGCGCAAGCCCGGCGCGGCCGACACATCCGCATCGCCGGCCACGACGAACGCAACGGACGTGTGATGCGCGACGAGACGCCCGAACAGCCCGCGCCGCTACGCTTCGGCTATACGACCGGCAGCTGCGCGACCGCGACGTCGCTCGCCGCCGCGCGGCTGCTGCTCGCGGGTAGTGCGGCCGACGCGGTCGAGATCGTGCTGCCGAAGGGGCAGCGCGTGATGATGCGGCTCGCGTTCTGCCGGGCCACCGCCGACGGTGCGGAAGCCGGCACGATCAAGGATGCCGGCGACGATCCGGACGTCACGCACGGCGCGCTGATCTTTGCGCGCGTCGCGCTCGCGGCGGCGCCCGGCGTGCGGTTTCACGCGGGGCCGGGCGTCGGCACGGTCACGCGCGCGGGGCTGACGCTGCCGGTCGGCGAACCGGCGATCAACCCGGTGCCGCGCCAGATGATGACGGCGCACCTGGACGCGCTGGCGGCCGAGCATGGCTATGCGGGCGGCTTCGACGTGACGATCGGCGTCGAAGGCGGCGAAGCGCTCGCGCTGAAGACGATGAACCCGCGCCTCGGCATCGTCGGCGGGCTGTCGATCCTCGGCACGACCGGCATCGTGCGGCCGTTCTCGTGTTCGGCCTATATCGCGTCGATCCACCAGGGCATCGACGTCGCACGCGCGAACGGTATCGCGCATATCGCCGCATGCACCGGCAACGCGAGCGAGGACGCGATGCGCGCGCACTATCGACTGCCCGACATGGCGCTGATCGAGATGGGTGATTTCGCGGGCGCGGTGCTCAAGCACCTGCGGCGCGCGCCGGTCGCGCGGCTGTCGATGTGCGGCGGCTTCGGCAAGCTCAGCAAGCTCGCGGCCGGCCATCTCGACCTGCACAGCCGCCATTCGAGCATCGACCTGCCGCTGCTCGCGCAGTGGGCGGCCGAGGCCGGCGCAAGCGATGCGCTGCAGGCCGCGATGCGCGCCGCGAACACGAGCCAGGAGGCGCTGAAGCTCGCTCACGCCGACGGCGTGCCGCTCGGCGATCTCGTCTGCGCACAGGCGCTGCGTGTCGCGCGCGACATCGTGCCGCCGTCGGTCGCCGTCGAGATGTTCGCGATCGACCGGCAGGGCCGCTTCGTCGGGGAGGCGCGATGAGCGTGCGCATCCTGCTGCTCGGCGGCACCGGCGATGCGCTGAAGATCGCGCGTGCGCTCGGGCCGCGGCACGTCTACAGCCTGGCCGGCCTCGGCAAGGTGCCCGACGACCTGCGCTGCGACGTGCGCGTCGGCGGCTTCGGTGGCGCGGCCGGGCTGGCCGCGTATCTGCGTGACGCCGGCATCGGCCTCGTGATCGACGCGACCCATCCGTACGCGGCGCAAATCAGCGCGAATGCCGCCGCCGCGGTGCGTGAAGCGGGCGTGCCGCTGTGGGCGCTGCGCCGCGCGCCGTGGGTGCCGCAACCCGGCGACGACTGGCGCATGGTCGACGACTGGGCCGGCATCGAGGCCGCGCTCGCGCCGTTCAGGCGGCCGCTGTTCACACTCGGCCGCGAACCGCTCGCGCATCTCGACGCGATCCCGCCGCACCAGTTCTGGCTCGTGCGCTGCCTCGACGCGCATCCCGGCAATGCCCGCGCGCAGATCGTCGCCGCGCGCGGGCCGTTCACGCTCGACGGCGAGCGCACGCTGTTCGCGCTGACGGGCATCGACGTCGTCGTCAGCAAGAACAGCGGCGGCACGGCCACCGAAGCCAAGCTCGAGGTCGCGCGCGAACGCAGGCTGCCGGTCGTGATGCTGCGCCGGCCGCCGCTGCCCGACGCCGACCGCGCGTTCGATTCGGCCGCGGCGCTCATCGACGCGCTCGATCCGGCCGCGCGCGCATGACGCCGCGCGGCTGATCATTCAATGAATTGACGGAGATTTTTCGATGACGGTGTATTTCATCGGCGCGGGCCCCGGCGACCCGGAGCTGATCACGGTGAAGGGCCAGCGCCTCGTGCGCACGTGCCCGGTGATCCTGTATGCGGGTTCGCTGGTGCCGGCGGCCGTGCTCGACGGCCATCGCGCCGAGCAGGTCGTCAATACCGCCGAACTCGACCTCGACGCCATCGTCGCGCTGCTCGCCGGCGCGCATGCGAAAGGGCAGGACGTCGCGCGCGTGCATTCGGGCGACCCGTCGCTGTACGGCGCGATCGGCGAGCAGATTCGCCGCTTGAAAGCGCTCGGGATTCCGTATGAAATCGTGCCTGGCGTCACGGCCACCGCCGCGTGCGCGGCGACGCTCGGCGTCGAGCTGACGCTGCCCGGCGTCGCGCAGACGGTGATCCTCACGCGCTTCGCGGGCAAGACGACGATGCCGGAAGGCGAAGCGCTCGGCGCGCTCGCCGCGCACCGCGCGACGCTCGCGATCCATCTCGGCGTGCGCCATCTCGCCCGCATCGTCGACGAAGTGCTGCCGCATTACGGTGCCGATTGCCCGGTCGCGGTGATCTACCGCGCGAGCTGGCCCGATGAAGAGCGCGTGACCGGCACGCTCGCCGACATCGTCGGCAAGGTGCAGGGCACGCAGATCGAGCGCACCGCGCTGATCCTGATCGGGCGCGTGCTCGACGCCGAAGGGTTCGCGGATTCGACGCTGTACGCGAGCGCGGGCTGATCACGCCCGGGCCGGCCCGGGTTCGGTACGGCGTTCACGCGGGGCAACATTGCGCGGGACACGCGCTACGCGCGCGCCGCGTGCAGCACCCGCTTCGGCGCAAACCCCGCCGCCAGCGCGAACAGCGCGACACACAGGCAGGCCATCGCGATCCACGCCGGTGACAGATCCGCGAGATGCTGGCGCACGATGCCTGCCGCGAACGGGAACAGCCCGGCGATCAGGTAGCCGATGCCCTGCACGAACCCCGTCAGCGATGCGGCGTCGGCCGGCGTCGCGGCATGGTCGACGGTGACGATCAGCGACAGCGGAAACAGCGCGCCGATCCCTGCGCCCATCAGCAGCGCGGCCGGCAGCGCGAGCGCCTCGGGTGCGGCCAGCATCACCAGCAAGCCGACGAACAGCGACGCGATCGCCGCATGCAGCGCGGGCCGGCGATCGGGCAGGCGGTCGATCGTCGCCGAGATCGTCAGACCGCCTTCCCGTCGCCGTCACCCTTGCCGCCGGCCTTCGTGGCGGCACGGTCCGCATCGACCCCGTTCGGGGCGACCGGCCCCCCGGCAGCGAGCCGCTGCACAAGGCGCGTGCGATCGC
>NZ_JAAGPH010000279.1:0-3994 GCF_017104705.1 Burkholderia sp. Se-20373
TCAACCGCGGCCGCTCGCGCCCCCCCGTGGCACGCGGGGCCGCTGCGGACTCCCCGCGAAGGCGGGCGGCGCGGCCGCGCCCAGCTCGCGGTGGCGGCTTGCGACACGTTGCTCGTGTCGCTCGACGAGACGTGCCGCGCAGCCGGCTGGCGGCTCGTCAGCATGCGCGACGCGCTGTCGGTGGCGCTCGCCACGCATGCGAAGCACCTGAGCGGCGACGACTACCGCTATGCATTGCTGCAGCCGCGCATCGTCACGTGCGTGTTCCGGCGTGCGGGCGAGTGGGCCGACGTGGTCACGCTGCCGCGCGCGGGGGGCAGCCGGCTTGACGACTGGTTCGCGGCCGCGGCGTTGATGGCCGGACAGCCGCTGGCCGGCGCGGCCTTCGCGAGCGCACTCGACGGCACGCTGCCGAGTGCGGCTGCCGACGGCGTCACGTTGCTCGACGACGGCATGGACCGGTCCGTGCACACGCAGGAGGAGCCGGCATGAAGCGCCCGAATGAACTGGATTTCGTGGCGCCTCGCACGCGTGTCACGCCGTGGGCGGCCGTCGCGCTGTGCTGCGCGCTGGTGACCGGCGCGTTCGTCGCGAGCGAGTGGTCCAACGTCGAGCAGTTGCGCGACGAGGTCGACAGTATCGAAAGCCGCATCGACCAGCGCCAGCGCGCGATCGAGCGCGAGCAGCGCCGGCAGAAGAACATGACGGCGGAGGAGCGCCGCATCGCGCGCGTGCTCGACCAGCAGCGCACGAGTGCGACTGGCGCGGGGCCGGCGGTGATCGACTGGATCGAGCACGCGTGGACGCCGCAGATCGCGCTGAAGCTGCTGACGGTCGACAAGGCCGGACAGGAAGCGCGCCTCGAAGGCGGTGCCGCGCATCTGTCGCACATCTACATGTTCGTCGACCGCCTGAAGGACCGTCACCCCGACCGCGAGGTCCGCCTGCTGCAGCACCGGACGAAAGCCGAGGACGGCAAGAACATTTTCTACTTCAGCCTGAACATCGAACACCCATGACGAACCTGAAATCAATCGACATGACCGCGCTCGCCGAGCGGCTGCGCTGGGGCGCCTATGCGGCGTCCCGCAAGCTGGGCATGCCGGGGCTGGTGGCAGGGGGGCTCGTCGTGGCGCTGATCGGCGTGCACGCGTGCTACCTGCAGCCGGGCGCCGAGCAGCTCGAGGCCGATCGCGACGCGCGGACGAAGGCGCTGGCCGCGTTGCCGAAGCCGGGCCAGAAAGCCGGTCACGGCGGCATGACGCTGCAGCAGGTGCAGCAACTGCGCAGCACCGAGCAGGCGTACTCGATCTTCCAGATCCTGTCCCAGCACGGCATGGATCGCAAGCAGGCGACCTATCGCCGCGAAGTCGAAGTGCAGGGCAAGCTGCGCCGGCTCACGATCAACGTCGCGCTGTCCGGCAGCTATGTCGGGCTGCGCGAAGCGATCCGCGAGATTACGCAGCAGCCGATGGTACGCATCGAGGGACTGTCGGTCGAGCGTGAGCGGATCGACAGTCCCAACGTGATCGCCGACCTGCGGGTCAGCCTGCTGGGGCCGGATGCATGATGCGCGCGCCCCTGATCCCGATCGCGGCCGCGCTCGCGCTGGCTGCCGCGTGTGTCGCCGGCGGCAGCGCGGCGAACGAAACGCACGCGCTGGAACCGATCGTAGACCTCTTTCCCGCGCAGAGCTGGGCCTCGCTCGGCGCGGAGGCGGCGACCGACGCCGAGCCGCCGCCCGACGCGGCGCCCGAGCCCGACATGCCGCCGCTCGACACGCCGATCGACGCGCCACCGGTTGCGTTGGCGCCGTTCGACATTGCCGGCGAGTGGCGCGAGGACGGTCATCGCATCGTCGTGCTGGACGGCGCGGGCAAGACTTTCCTGCTGTGCGAATCGCGTTGCGGCGTGCGTGACGCGGTGCTGCCGGGCGGCGAGATCGCCGAAGGCTACCGGCTGAAG
The DNA here is from genome assembly GCF_017104705.1 of Burkholderia sp. Se-20373. Lineage (NCBI taxonomy): Bacteria > Pseudomonadati > Pseudomonadota > Betaproteobacteria > Burkholderiales > Burkholderiaceae > Burkholderia > Burkholderia sp. Se-20373. The sequence goes on from NZ_JAAGPH010000279.1 coordinate 1,966, forward strand.
AAACTGGGCAAACAGGGCGCGGTGATCGTGACCCGTGGCAGCGCCGATATCGAGCTGTCGCCGCCCGTCCCGATTCCATGAACCCCGATTTGAACCTGTCCCGAACACCATCATGAAACGTAAACTCAGTCTTTTGCTCCTGATCTCGGCGCTCGCGCTGACAGGATGCGCGAGTACCCCGTTCAACGCCGCGCCTGCCGCCGCCACGACACCCGCCGAGCGCCTCAGCACGCTGCAGCAGCAGAAGCAGGCCGCGCCCGACGACATCGCCCTCACCACCGCCGTCGAGGGCAGCCGGCAGGAGTATGTGCGCGCCGAGCTGAAGGCAGCCGACCGCCAGGTCGCGCAGGGCAACCATGCCGCCGCGATCGACCACCTGAACAACGTGCTGCGCGAGGAGCCGGGCAACTTCAAGGCCAGCCAGTCGCTCGAGCAGGTCAAGCGCCGCCAGCAGATGTCGGTCGACCTCGCGCGCGCGCAGCGCATCGGCGGCGAGAAGCCGCAGGAAGCGCTCGAGATCGTGCGGCGGATTCTCGCCGAGCAGCCGAACCATGCGGACGCGAAGCGCCTGCGCGATACGCTCCTGAATCAATCGCAGGCCGGCCGCACCGTGCGCCCGCAACTGGCCGACGCGCTGCGCAAGCCGGTGTCGCTCAACTTCAAGCAGCAGCCGCTCATGAACATCTTCGACGTGATTTCGCGCGTGTCCGGCGTGAACTTCGTGTTCGACCGCGACGTGGATACCAGCCAGCCCGCGACGCTGTTCGCGGAGCGCACGACCGCCGAAGACGCGATCAACCTGCTGCTGCGCACCAACCAGCTCGAGAAGAAGGTGCTCGACAAGCACACGCTGCTCGTCTACCCGTCGCAGCCGGACAAGGCGCGCAACTACACGGAGTTCGCGATTCGCACGTTCTTCCTGTCGCACGCGGACGCGAAGTCGGTGATGGCCGCGCTGCGCCAGATGATCAAGCCGAAGGACGTCTACGTGGACGAGCGCGTGAACGCGGTCGTCATGCGCGACACGCCGGAGACGATCCAGGTCGCGGAGCGCGTCGTGATGGGCCTCGACATCCCGCAATCGGAAGTCACGCTCGACGTCCAGGTGCTGGAGGTCAACATGAACGACAGCCTCGATCTCGGCGTGCAATATCCCGGCAAGGTCCAGTTCAACGCGCTGGGCAGCGTGGAAGGCGGCGCACTGACGCTCGGCGACCTGCTGCGCCTGAATCGCGATCGCGTCGGCGTGTCGAGCGAATCGGGCGGGCTCGCGCTCGCGATCGACATGTTGCAGAAGCAGGGCAAGACCAAGACGATCGCGAATCCGAAGATCCGCGTGCGCAACATGGAGAAGGCCAACATCAAGATCGGCGAGCGCGTGCCGATCGTCACGACCACCAATGCGAACGGTGTCGTCACCGAATCGGTCAGCTACCAGGACGTGGGCCTGATGCTGAAGGTCGAGCCGCGCATCAGCCTGAACGAGGAGGTGAGCGTCAAGGTGAACATGGAGGTCAGCAGCATCCTGTCGAAGGAAACCACGAAGACCGGGCTCGTCGCCTATTCGCTCGGCACGCGCAACGCGGAGACGCTGATGACCGCGAAGAACGGCGAAACGCAGATCCTGGCCGGCCTGGTGAAGCGCAATGAAAGTGAAAGCATCGCGGGGCTGCCGGGCATGTCGGGCCTGCCGGTGCTCGGCCGGCTGTTCGGCTCGAACGGCCGCAGCAGCGAGCGTTCGGAGATCGTGCTGCTGATCACGCCGCATATCGAACGCAATCTCGACCTGCCGACGTCGGCGGTGACGACCTTCCTGTCGGGCACCGAGTCGCGCGTGACCACCGAAGCGCTGACGCTCGAGTCGGCACACGCCGTGCCGGCGCGGGTGACGTCGTCGGACGGCCCGGACCTGAACGCGCCGATCGAGCCGTCGAAGCCCGCGGGCAACGACGCGGGCGCCGAACCGGCCAGCGCCGACGCGGAGCCGCAGGCACCCGCTCAGGCCGAGCAGGGCGACGCGACGAGCCCG
>NZ_JAAGPH010000280.1:0-3800 GCF_017104705.1 Burkholderia sp. Se-20373
CGGCGGCAGCCGGCGCGGCGGTGGCGGCGGCGCCCGATGCGGCTGCGGCCGCCGGTGCGAGCTGTGCCGGTACCGACTTCACGGTCGCACCCGGGCGCACCTTCTCGCCGCCCTGCACGATCACGTGGTCGCCCGCTTGCAGACCGCCTTCGACGATCCAGTTCGGACCCTGCATGCCGGTGGTCTTCAGCGGACGCGGCTCGACCTTGTTGCTGGCGTTCACCACCATCGCGATCGCCTGGCCCTTCTGGTCATGCGTGACGCCGATCTGCGGCACCAGGAACGCGTTCTCGTTCACGCCTTCCTCGATCCGTGCACGCACGAACATGCCCGGCAGCAGCACGCGGCCCGGGTTCGGGAACACCGCGCGGATCGTCACCGAACCGGTGGCCTGGTCGACCGTCACGTCGGAGAACTGCAGCTTGCCGGCTTCCGAGTAGGTCTTGCCGTCTTCCAGGATCAGCGACACCTTCGCGGCGCCCGGGCCGCTCGTCTTCAGGCGGCCGCTCTGCACGTCCTGGCGCAGCTTCAGGCCTTCGAGGCTCGACTGCGTGAGGTCGACGTACACCGGATCGAGCTGCTGCACCGTCGACATCAGCGTCGCCTGGCTCGCCTGCACGTACGCGCCCGGCGTCACCTGCGAGATGCCGACACGGCCGGTGATCGGCGACACGACGTCGGTGTAGCCGAGGTTGATCTGCGCGGTATCGACCGCCGCCTTGCCGGCCGCGACGTCCGCCGCGGCCTGGCCTTGCGTGGCCACTGCGTTGTCGTAGTCCTGCTTGCTGACCGCGTTCGCGGCCACCAGCACCTTGTAGCGCGCGACCAGTGCGTTCTGCGTGACGAGGTTCGCCTGCGCCTTCGCGAGCGTCGCCTTCGCGCTGTTCAGTGCGGCGACGTACGGCGCCGGATCGATCTTGTACAGACGCTGGCCGGCCTTGACGTCGGTGCCTTCGGTGAATTCACGACGCAGCACGATGCCGTCGACTCGTGCGCGCACCTGCGCGACGAGGAATGCGCTGGTGCGGCCCGGCAGTTCGCTGAAGACCGGTACGGCTTGCGGTTGGACGGTGACGACGCCGACTTCCGGCGTTTGCGGCGGCGGTGCCGATTCTTTTTTCCCGCACGCGGCCAGGAAAACGGCGGCCGTCGCGACAGTGATTAAGCGGTATGGAACCCGTTCGACGCGCATGGAGCGACCTCTGTGTATAACCAATGGAATAAGTGCCGCACCCCACCGGAGGGAGCGCGACACGGATGCGCCTCACGGCGCAGATCGAACACCTGAAATACTGGACTGCCAGATACAGCAAGCGGCACGAAACCTCCGTGCCGACAGGTTGCCCCGCACTGCGGACTGGAACTTTGGCGGGAATCAGCAGAGTGGGATATTAACTGATTGCCACTTGGGTCATTCGATCGTAGGGTGGTATTGTATATACATTCATGAATGTATGTAAAAAGCCCGTTTATGCCCCGCCTGCCGTCCAGTCTTACGGATTGTTACCAATCGCAAGCATAGCCAGTCTATATGACTGCGCAGAGGGTTGCAGACCCTAAATTCACCTACGCTCATTCCAATCAGGCCTGCACATGGTCAGACGTACCAAGGAGGAGGCGCTCGAGACGCGTAACCGCATTCTCGACGCCGCCGAACACGTGTTCTTCGAGAAGGGCGTGTCGCACACGTCGCTCGCGGACATCGCCCAGCACGCCGGCGTGACGCGCGGTGCGATCTACTGGCATTTCGCGAACAAGAGCGAACTGTTCGACGCGATGTTCGATCGCGTGTTTCTGCCGATCGACGAGCTGAAGCGGATGCCGCTCGACGCGCCGGGCGGCAATCCGCTCGAGAAGATCCGGCAGATCCTGATCTGGTGCCTGCTCGGCGTGCAGCGCGACGCGCAGTTGCGCCGCGTGTTCAGCATCCTGTTCATGAAGTGCGAGTACGTCGCGGATCTGGAGCCGCTGCTCCAGCGCAACCGTGCGGGAATGAGCGAGGCGCTGCACGCGATCGATGCCGATCTCGCGGGGGCCGTGCGGCTCAAGCTGCTGCCCGAGCGGCTCGATACGTGGCGCGCGACGCTGATGCTGCACACGCTCGTCAGCGGTTTCGTGCGCGACATGCTGATGCTGCCCGACGAGGTCGACGCCGAGCAGCATGCGGAAAAGCTCGTCGACGGCTGTTTCGACATGCTGCGCTTCAGTCCGGCGATGCTGAAGGACGGCGACTGACCGCGCGACGAGCGCTCGCTTGCGGTGTTGTTTCATCGGGCGGCGCGCCGGGCCGCGCCAACGCGCCGCCCGCGCCCTGCCCCCTCTCCCTCCGTTTCAGGCCGCCTTCGCGCGCTGCGCGCGGGCCCGCCGGTTCGACGCGACGACCGAATCGCGCGTCGGCATCGGCGCACCGGCCAGTCCCGCGATCCACGCGTCGGTCGACATCACGGCCGCGAAATTCGACTGGAACACGACCGCGTACGTGCGGTGAATCTCCTCGGCGCTTACCGCGCCTGCTTCGTTCTCGTACGGCAGCGCACCCGTCGCGTCGTTCAGGTACTCGACATTCAGCCCCGCGTGCGCCGCGTGATAGACCGTCGACGCATTGCAGTTGTGCGTCATGTAGCCGGCCACCGTGAGCGTATCGATCCCGTGCGCGTCGAGCCACGCGGCGAGGTCGGTCCCGGCGAACGCGCTTGCCTGCCGCTTCTCGATCAGGTGCGCATACGGCCGGCCGGCAACGACCGCGTGCAGCGCGACGCCGTCGGAGCCGGGCGCGAAGATCGGCGCGCCGGCGGGTGCGACGTGCTGGACCACGATCACCGGCACGCCGGCCGCATGCGCGGCGTCGATCGCGCGGCCGATGTTCGCGAGCGACACGTCGAGCGGCGGATAGTCGATCGGCAGGTTACCCGTCACGTATTCGTTCTGGACGTCGATCACGATCAATGCGCGACGGGGAACGGTTTGGGAAGGAGAATGCGGGACGGCGTTCGACATGACGGGCTCCTGGTGCGGCGGCGCGGCCCCGCCCCGGAACGGGACGGCCAGCGGCGCGATGCGATGCATTGTCGGCGCGCATCGCTCACGGGGACAGTGGCCCGATAGCCATTCTTCGATAGAATCGGGCCATCGCCATTCCGGAGCCCGCCATGACCGCCGCCGCCTCGTCCACCCGGACCGCCCAGCCTGCTCCGACCGTCGTTGCCGTGATCGCGTATGACGGCATCAGCCCGTTCCATCTGTCGGTGCCGTCGGTCGTATTCGGCAAGGAACGCGACGCGGCCGCCTCGCCCGCGTTCGAGTTCCGCGTCTGCTCGGCCGAACGTGGCCCGCTGTCGACGACGGGCGGCTTCACGATCACCGCGCCGTACGGGCTCGACGGGCTCGACGACGCGGACATCGTCATCGTGCCGGCATGGCGCGACCCGGACGAAGCGCCGCCCGACGTGCTGCTCGACGCCGTCCGCGCGGCCGCCGCGCGTGGCGCGCAGCTCGTCGGGCTGTGCCTCGGCGCCTACGTGCTCGCCGCGGCCGGCCTGCTCGACGGCCGCCCGGCCACCACGCACTGGGCGTGGGCCGACGACTTCGCGCAACGCTTTCCGCGCGTGAAGCTCGATCCGGACGTGCTGTACGTGGACGACGGCAACCTGATGACGTCGGCCGGCACGGCCGCCGGGCTCGACTGCTGCCTGCACGTCGTCCGGCTGCGCTTCGGCTCGGACGCCGCGAACCAGATCGCGCGCCGCCTCGTGATCCCGCCGCACCGGCAGGGCGGGCAGGCGCAATACGTGCCGCAGCCG
>NZ_JAAGPH010000281.1:0-3771 GCF_017104705.1 Burkholderia sp. Se-20373
TGCTCGCGATCGGCTGGCGCGTGCGCGCGCGCCGCGCGGCGTACGGGCTCGTGCTGCAGGGCGGCGGCGTCGGCATCCTGTACCTGACGATCTTCGCCGCGACCAAGCTTTACGCACTGCTGCCGGTCGGCGCCGCGTTCCCGCTGATGGTGGCCGTGTGCGCGCTGAGCGCGTTCCTCGCGGTGCGGCAGAACGCGCTGCCGCTCGCGTTCATGGGCACCGCGGGCGGCTTTCTCGCGCCGGTGCTGCTGTCGACCGGCCAGGGCAACCATGTCGCGCTGTTCAGCTACTACGCACTGCTGAACGCGGGGATCTTCGCGATCGCGTGGTTCAAGGCCTGGCGTCCGCTGAACCTGCTCGGCTTCGTCTTCACGTTCACGATCGGCTCGGCATGGGGCGTGACGGCCTACCGCCCCGCGCTGTTCGCGAGCACCGAGCCGTTCCTCATCCTGTTCTTCCTGATGTACGTCGGCATCGCGCTGCTGTATGCGGTGAAGCGCGAACTCGCGCTGCGGCACTACGTGGACGGCACGCTCGTGTTCGGCACGCCGATCGTCGCGACCGCGCTGCAGGCGTCGCTCGTGAAAGACATGCCGTTCGGGCTCGCGTGGAGCGCCGTCGCGCTGTCGGCGTTCTACGTCGTGGTCACCGCATGGCTCGCCCGGCGCCGCGACCGCCTCGCGCTGCTGTTCGAATCCACGCTCGCGCTCGCGGTGATCTTCGCGACGCTGGCCGTGCCGCTCGCGTTCTCCGGTCCGACGACCAGCGCCGCGTGGGCGATCGAAGGCGCGGCCGTCGTCTGGCTCGGCGTGCGCGAGAAGCGCATGCTGCGGTTCGGCTTCGGGCTGCTGATGCAGGTTGCTGCGGCCGGCGCGTTCTTCACGAGCCTGCTCGGGCCGGCCGACGCCACCGTGCTGCCGGTGCTCAACAGCCCGTATATCGCGATGCTGCTGATCGCGCTCGCCGGCCTGTTCACCGGCTGGTGGCTGCACGGGCGCGGCGAAGCGCGCGCGTGGCATGCATGGATGCCCGAGATCGGCGCCGCGGCCGCCGCATGGGGGCTGCTCTGGTGGGTGAGCGGCGGCCTGCACGAGATCCTCGTCTATGCGAGCCGTCACGTCGACCTGCATGCCGACCGCTTCGTCGTCGATACGACCGCGCTGTTCGCGGCCGGCACCGCGTGGCTCGCGCACGTCGCCCGCCGCCGGCTGGCGTGGCCGCTCGCCGAATGGCCCGCACTCGCGCTGACGCCGGTGCTGGCGCTGCTCGCGCTGCGTGCGTTCGATGCGCACGAAGCGCCGCTGTCAGGGATGGGCGCGTTCGCGTGGCCCGTCGCCGTCGGCGCAGGCCTTGCGCTGCTGTGGCGTCAGTCGCGCGGCACGGCAGGCGCCGATTCCGCGTCAGGCTCGGCGCGCGGCGTCGCGCCATCCCTCTCCGCAGGCATCGTCGCGCCGCTGCATACGCTGATGTTCTGGACCGTGTGCGGGCTGCTGTCGCTCGAAGGCTTCTGGCGCCTGCGTGCGTACGTGCCCGAGGGCGCGTGGAGCTGGAGCGCGTGGGCCTATGGCTTCGGTGCGCTGCTCCTGCTGGTGTCCGGCCCCGGCTCGCGGCTGCGCTGGCCCGTCGCGGCGTTTCCGCGCGCGTACCAGGTGTGGGGCGCGGCGCCGCTCGCGGCGTTACTGTGGTTGTGGAGCATTGCCAGCGTGATCAGCGACGGCAATGCGGCGCCGCTCTTCTGGCTGCCGCTGCTCAACCCGCTCGACATCGCGCAGTGCCTCGTGTTCGTCACGTTCGCCGTGTGGCTGCGCCGCCTGCGGACGCTCGGCATCGCGTGGCATCCGCGCGTCGTCGACTACGCGGCCATCGCGACCGTGTTCCTGTGGTTCAACGCACTGATGCTGCGCACGCTGCATCAGCGCTTCCACCTGGCCTATGACATCGACACCGTGCTGTCGTCGTTCGGCATCCAGCAGGTATTCATGGTCGGGTGGAGCGTGTTCGCGTTCGCCGGGATGTGGCTGACGCGCCGCGACGGCATCGCCCGCGTGTGCGCGCTCGCGTCGCTGCCGCTGATCGTCGTGATGTGGGTATGGACCTTCTACGCGAACTTCACGCAGGACGGCGGAAGCTGGGCGCGCGTGCCGCTCTTCAACCCGCTCGACCTCGTGCTCGCGGTGGTCTATGCGCTCGCCGCATCGTGGTTCATGCGCGCACGCAAGGTCGGCTGGTCGTTCGGCAAGTATCGCGTCGAGCTGCTGAGCGCGGCCGGCGCGACCGCGTTCCTGTGGCTGAACGCGATCCTGCTGCGCACGCTGCATCACTGGGCCGGCGTGCCGTACGAACTCGGCGCGATGGCGGAATCGACGCTGGTGCAGGCGTCGGTGTCCGTGTACTGGACGCTTTGCGCGCTCGCGATCACGATCTGGGCCACGCGACGCGGGCTGCGTCCGCTGTGGTTCGTCGGCGCCGCGCTGCTCGCGCTCACGGTCGTCAAGCTGTTCCTGTTCGACCTGTCGCACGTGACCGGCATCGAGCGCATCGTGTCGTTCATCGGCATCGGCGTGCTGCTGCTGTTGATCGGGTATTTCTCGCCGCTGCCGCCGAAGACCGCCGCGCAACAGGACGACCACGCATGAAACGACTCGCCGCCCTGCTCGGACTGAGCGTGCTCGCGTCGTTCGCGGCGGCCGACGGCCGCGTCGCGCAGCGCTTTTCGCTCGATCTGGACGGCACCGCCGCGTATTACCAGCTCACCGTGCCGCAGCCCGTCTATGCGGCGAGCCGGCGCGACGACCTCGGTGACGTGCGCATCTTCAACGGCGCAGGCGAGCCGGTGCCGTATTCGCTCGATGCCCCGGCGGCGGCCGCGCCCGCCGTCCCGCCGAAGCGCACACCCGTGCACTGGTTCGCGCTGCCGCCCGCCCGCGCCGACAAGGGCAACGCGCCGCTCGGCGTGACGGTCGGCCCCGACGGCGCGCTGCGCGCGGGCGTCGCCGCACCGGTGCGCGCGAAGCACGGCGCGGATCTCGTCGACCTGTCGCATGCGGACGGCGAGATCGACGCGCTGCTCGTTCATGTGAGCGACGACAGCTACCAGGGGCGTGTCGCCGTCGAAGCCAGCGACGACCTGCGCAGCTGGCGGTCGCTCGGCAGCACGCAACTGCTGAAGGTGGGCCACGGCGACGCGATGCTGGTGCAGGAGCGTATCGCGCTCGAAGGCGCGGCGCCGCGCTACCTGCGGCTCGACTGGCTCGACGGCGCACCCGCGATCGCGTCGATCGACGTCGAAACGCACCCGCGCGACACGCGCGGGACCGACACCGCGTCCGTGCCGCGCCAATGGCGCGACGCGGTGCGCGTGCGGGCCGGCGGTGCCCCCGGCGAATACCTGTTCGACATCGACGGCGCCTATCCGGTCGACCGCGTGCGCATCGACCTGCCGCAGCCGAACACCGTCGCGCGCGCGACGCTGCAGAGCCGCGCCGACGCGCAGGCGCCGTGGCGCGACGTCGCGGGCGCCGTGCTGTTCCGGCTGCAGGGCAACGCCGGCGAGCAGCGCAATCCGCCGCTCGAATTCGCGGCGAATACGGATCGCGCGTGGCGGATCGTCGTCGACATGCGCAATGGCGGATTCGGCGGCGGCCAGCCGGCCGTCGCGATCGGCTGGCATCCGGCCGCGCTGACGTTCGTCGCGCGCGGCACGCCGCCGTTTACGCTCGGCGTCGGCGACGCGTCGCTCGTGTCGTCGGCCGTGAGCCGCGACGCGTTGCT
>NZ_JAAGPH010000282.1:0-3858 GCF_017104705.1 Burkholderia sp. Se-20373
CGCGCCGGCGAAGGCCGCGGCGGCCAGCGATGCCGCCGTGCAGGTCGCGCAGAATGCCGCGTCCGCCGCATCCGCCGTACAGCCGGCCACGATCGTCAACGACGACGCGGCTTCCCGAACCGTTGCATCCGCATCGTCCGCGTCCGCCGCGGACAACAGCCGCCTGTCGCGTGCGCTCGCCAACGGCGCCGACGACGCATCGGGTGCGGCCACGGCCGGTGCGGCCGCCGCCGCCGCTGCCGCGACGACCAAAACCGCGAAGGCCGACGCCGCGAAGGGCGCGAAGGTCGCCGCGCACGGCAAGACCGATACGAAGGCCGACACGAAAGCCGAGGCCCGCAAGCGTCACAAGGAACAGCAGGCCGAGCTCGCGCAGGCGAAGAAGCATCGCGACGCGACGCCGGCCCGTACCGCGAAGGCGGGCGGCAAGGACGATCCGGATGCGGACCTGCTCGCGGCGCTCGTCGCGCGCACGAAGCCGGCCGACAAGAAGCTCGCCGCGCAGAAGGCGCCGGCCGTGCCGACCAAGACGGCCGCGACGACCGGCTCGCTGGCGTCGCGCGTGAAGGAGTGTTCGGAGCGTGGTTTCTTCGAGGATCAACTGTGCCGCTGGCGCGTCTGCGATGGTCACTGGGGCAAGGACCCCGCGTGCCCGAGCGCCGCGCAGTCGGAGACGCGGCAGTAACGCGTCCCGCGCGTGTCGACCCGCCGCACCTGCGCCGCCCGTTGGGCGGCGCGTTGCTTTTGGGGGCCGCGGAACCGGACGGTATGATGCGGCGTGACGCTGTCACCGGCGCGTCATGCCCGTCGGGCATACGTCTTCTTTCCTTTTCCGGTGCGGGCGCGCGACCCGCTTTGCGCGGCGCGCCGTGCGCCGCACGACCTTCGACACGATGGACCTGATCGTACAGACTTACGGCGCCGATACGTCCGGCATGGTGTGCGGATTCCGCTTCGTTCCCGGCGGCTCCGGCGCGACGCTCGATGCGGACGCGGCGGCCGGATGGCTGCGCACGTGCCGCGAGAACGACGCCGCGTCGGACGATTTCGTCTGGCTGCACTTCAATCTCGCGCATGGCGCGAGCGAGCGCTGGATGCGCACGCATCTCGGGCTGCCCGACAGCTTCTTCGAATTCCTCCACGAAGGCTCGCGCTCGACGCGCATCGAGCAGGAAGACAGCGCGCTGCGCGCGATCGTCAACGACGTGATGTTCAACCTCGAACTGACGCCGTCGGAGATCGCGACGCTGTTCGTCCACGTCGAGCGGCGCATCATGGTCACCGCGCGGCTCAAGCCGCTGCGCTCGGTCGACACGCTGCGCGCGTGCGTGCGCGACGGCGAGCAGTTCAGGTCGCCCGCGGAACTGCTCGTCCACCTGCTGCGCGACCAGGCCGACCTGCTGATCCAGATCATGCGGCGCACGAGCGTCGACGTCGACCGCATCGAGGATCGCTTCCTGTCGCAGCGGCTCACGTCGAGCCGCATCGAGCTCGGCGCGATGCGCCGCACGCTGACGCGCCTGCAGCGCATGCTCGCGCCCGAGCCCGGTTCCATCTTCCGGCTGCTCGCGAAACCGCCAGCGTGGCTGCATCTCGAAGACGTGCAGGAGCTGCGCGAATCCACCGAAGAGTTCTCGCTGGTGCTGGCCGATCTGGCGGGGCTCAACGAGCGGATCAAGCTGTTGCAGGAAGAGATCGGTTCGCGTCTCGACGAGCAGAACAACCGGACGCTGTTCACGCTGACGCTCGTGACCGTGATCGCGCTGCCGATCAACATCGTCGCCGGCTTCTTCGGGATGAACGTCGGCGGCGTGCCGTTCTCGGAGAACAAGCACGGCTTCTGGCTGATGGTGCTGCTCGTCGCGGGTTTCACGGTGCTCGCCGCGTGGTGGGCGTTCCGCCGGCGCGACGACCGCTAGCACCACCGGCGCCGCATCGACGCGTCAGCGCAGCAGCGCAATCGCGCGTTCGCCGATCACCATCCCGAGCAGGCCCACGAGCGCGACGAGCGGCGGGGCCGGCGAGCGCACGTGCAGCAGCGCGTACACCACGCCGACGCCGAGGCCCACCGCGAGCGAAGTCACGTAATCCATCATGGCGGTCTCCCGTGTGGTCCGGCGTCAGGGCTTGAGGATGACGCGCTCGCGCGCGCCGGCCAGCACCGCGCGATACGCGTCGTGTGCGCGCTCGAGCGGGTACACGTAGTCGTCGCCGATCGGGAACGGGCGCAGCGTGCCGTTGCCGAAGCCGGGCGCGAGCGTGTCCAGAATCTGCGCGACCGTGGCGCCGCCGAGCTGCAGCGAATCGACGCCTACGAACGTGTGCTGGCCGCGATAGAACGCGAAGATGTCGAACGGCACGCTGCGGTCGATCGTCGAGATGAAGATCTGCCGCGCGCCGATCGCCATCGACGCGTTCGCCGCTTCGAAGTACGGGCTGCCCACCGTGTTGTAGACGATGTCCGCGCCGTGGCCGCCGGTTGCCGCGCGCACCGCGTCGGCCACCGGTTCTTTCGACGCGTCGATCATGTGCACGTCGCCCGATGCGTGGCCGCGATAGCCGCCGGCGCTGCGCTCGACGCCGATCACGGTCGCGCCGTGCGCGGTCGCGAGCTGGATTGCCGCCTGGCCGACCTTGCCGTTCGCGCCGAACACGAGCACGACGTCGCCGGCCGTCGGCATGCCGGCGCGGCGCAAGCCCTCGTAGGCGGTGACGAACGGCACGCCGACGCCGGCCGCTTCGTCGAGCGTCAGCACGGCGGGCTTGCGGCGCACCAGCGGCGCATCGAGTACGAGCCACTCCGCATGCGAGCCGTCGCGATGCACGCCGAGATCGCCGCCCGAGCCCCACACCGGCGCGCCGATCCAGCCGTCCGGGCCGCTGCGCACGATGCCGGCCCAGTCGCGCCCGGGCGTGCGTGGCCATACCGCGTGCGGCATGCGGCCGAGCGCGGCCTTCACGTCGCTCGGGTTCACGCCGGCCGCGCGCACCTCGATCAGCATCTGGCCGTCGGCCGGGACGGGCGGGTCGATTTCCCTGACGCGCGCGTCGAGCGACTCGATGTCGGCGGCGGGGGCGTCGAAGCGGATGCTGCGCATGATGATCTCCGTGGCGGATGGCTGTCGCGCAGCCCGATGGGGCGGTGCGCGCAGCGGGTGAAAAGGATGCATGCAGTCTAGTCGGCCCGGTTTGACGCGGAAACGTGCAAAGGCGGATGATTGCTTTGCGTTAAACGCATAGCCAAATCGGAAGGCACCGAATGGACGACTTTCTTTCCCCGCATCTGGCGCTGTTCGTCGACGTAGTCGACCAGCAGAGCTTCTCGGCGGCCGCGCGCCGGCTGGGTGTCGCCGCGTCGTCGGTCACGCGGCGCATCGACCGGCTCGAGACGCAGCTCGGCATCCGCCTCCTGCATCGCACCACGCATGCGCTGCGGCCGACCGAGGCAGGCCAGTTGCTGTACGGGCGCGCGACGCGGATGCTGGCCGAGCTGCGCGGCTTGCAGGAAGACCTGCACAGCCAGCACGACGAGCCGAGCGGGCTGCTGCGCGTCGACTGCCCGGCGCCGTTCGGCCGCCGGCATCTGATGGCCGCGCTGGCTGCCTTCATGCAGCGCCATCCGGCGCTGCAGGTCGACCTGGTGCTGACCGACAGCATGGTCGACCTGCAGGGCGCGCGGCTCGGCTCCGACGTCGATCTCGCGGTGCGCATCGGCCCGCTCGAGGACACGCGCTTCGTCGCGACCGTGCTGGCGCCACAGCGGCGCGTGCTGTGCGCGAGCGCGGCGTATCTCGCGCGGCGCGGCGAGCCCGAGTCGCCCGACGCGCTCGCCGGTCACGACTGCCTCGCCTGGCACGG
>NZ_JAAGPH010000283.1:0-3862 GCF_017104705.1 Burkholderia sp. Se-20373
TTCTCCTTCGCCGCGTCGGGCGCGGCCGGCGCATCGGCCGATTCGCCGTACGGGCGCAACTGGACGTCGGCCGGCCGTTCGGGCAACAGGAAGGCCACGAGCGGAATCACGATCGCGGCCGCGACCGAACCCGCGTTCGCGCCATGTCCCGCGCAACTCGGCCTGTATCCGGTCGTGCCGGACGCCGAATGGGTCGAGCGGGTGCTCGATTGCGGCGTGCGGACCGTGCAACTGCGTGTGAAAGGCGCGACGCCGGACAGCTTGCGGCGAGAAATCGCCCGCGCGGTCGCGGCCGGGCGTCGCTATCCGGATGCGCGCGTGTTCATCAACGATCACTGGCAGATCGCTGCAGAAGAGGGGGCGTACGGCGTTCATCTGGGCCAGGAAGACCTCGAGACTGCCGATCTGGCCGCGATCGCGCGCGCGGGCCTGCGGCTCGGGCTTTCGAGCCACGGTTATTACGAAATGTTGCGGGCATTGCACGAGCGCCCGAGCTACCTCGCGCTCGGCCCCGTGTACGCGACCGCGACCAAGGCCGTTGCTGCGCCGCCACAGGGCCTCGCGCGGATCACCCGCTATGCGCGCTTCGCGGGTGCGCGGGCGCCGCTCGTCGCGATCGGCGGGGTGGGGCTCGACGCGCTGCCGGGCGTGCTGGCAACGGGCGTCGGCAGTGTCGCGGTGGTCAGTGCGGTGACCGGCGCGACCGACTATCGGGCCGCCGTTGCTGCGTTGCAGCAATGCTTTCCCGGACAATTTGACAATCATTGACCGCAGGGCGCGGAACGGCTTCACGACATCATTCCAAGGCAGGCCCTATAATTCGGCGTTCTGCGTAAAAGGACTGTCAGCTCCGTGAGCCCCACTCCTACCGAGACACTGCTGGAACTTCGCGACGTCGACTTCGGCTACGGCGACCGCCTCGTCCTGTCCAACCTGAACCTGCGCTTCGGGCGTGGGCAGGTGGTTGCGGTCATGGGCGGGTCGGGTTGCGGCAAGACGACCGTGCTGCGCCTGATCGGCGGCCTCGTGCGCGCGCGCCGCGGCCAGGTGCTGTTCGACGGCGCCGATGTCGGCGCGCAAACGCGCGACGGCCTGTACGCGCTGCGCCGCAAGATGGGCATGCTGTTCCAGTTCGGCGCGCTGTTCACCGACATGTCGGTGTTCGAGAACGTCGCGTTCGCGCTGCGCGAGCACACCGACCTGCCCGAAGACCTGATCCGCGACCTCGTGCTGATGAAGCTCAACGCGGTCGGGCTGCGCGGCGCGCGCGACCTGATGCCGTCCGAGGTGTCGGGCGGGATGGCGCGCCGTATCGCGCTGGCACGCGCGATCGCGCTCGATCCGCAGCTCATCATGTACGACGAACCGTTCGCGGGCCTCGATCCGATCTCGCTCGGCATCACCGCGAACCTGATCCGCACGCTGAACCAGGCGCTGGGCGCCACGTCGATCCTCGTCACGCACGACGTGCCGGAATCGTTCGCGATCGCCGACTACGTGTATTTCCTCGCCAACGGCGGCGTGCTCGCGCAGGGCACGCCCGACGAACTGCGCGCGTCGACCGATCCGAGTGTGCGGCAGTTCATCGACGGCGCGCCGGACGGCCCGTTCAAATTTCATTACACGAGCCCGCCGCTCGCAGCGGATTTCGGGCTCGGCGGAGGGCGCGCATGATCAGCGCGATCGGACGTTACGTCATCGGCGGCCTCGAACGCGCGGGCTACGGCACGCGGCTGTTCGTGCGCCTCGTGCTGGAATTCTTCCCGCTGCTGCGCCGGCCGCGGCTGGTCACGAAGCAGATCCACTTCCTCGGCAACTATTCGTTCGTGATCATTGCCGTGTCGGGGCTGTTCGTCGGCTTCGTGCTCGGCCTGCAGGGCTATTACACGCTGAACCGCTATGGTTCCGAGCAGGCGCTCGGCCTGCTGGTCGCGCTGTCGCTCGTGCGTGAGCTCGGGCCGGTCGTCACCGCGCTGCTGTTCGCGGGGCGTGCGGGCACGTCGCTCACGGCCGAGATCGGTCTGATGAAAGCCGGCGAACAGCTCACCGCGCTCGAGATGATGGCGGTGGACCCGATCAAGAACGTGATCGCGCCGCGCATGTGGGCGGGCATCATCGCGATGCCGCTGCTGGCGGCGATCTTCAACGCGGTCGGCGTGCTCGGCGGTTACTTCGTCGGCGTCGTGCTGATCGGCGTCGATCCG
This sequence comes from Burkholderia sp. Se-20373, assembly GCF_017104705.1. Taxonomy (NCBI): domain Bacteria; kingdom Pseudomonadati; phylum Pseudomonadota; class Betaproteobacteria; order Burkholderiales; family Burkholderiaceae; genus Burkholderia; species Burkholderia sp. Se-20373. The sequence continues at coordinate 2,205 of NZ_JAAGPH010000283.1, forward strand.
GGCGCATTCTGGTCGCAGATGCAGGGCGGCGTGCAGGTCTGGGCCGACGTCGGCAACGGCGTGATCAAGAGCATCGTGTTCGGGTTCGCCGTGACCTTCATTGCGCTGTATCAAGGGTATGAAGCGAAGCCCACGCCCGAGGGCGTGTCGCGCGCGACCACCAAGACGGTCGTGTTCGCGTCGCTCGCCGTACTCGGCCTCGATTTCCTGCTGACCGCGCTGATGTTCAGCTAAGCCTCAGCCAAGCCAAATTTTGGGATGACGATGAAAAAGACTGCTCTCGACTTCTGGGTCGGCCTGTTCGTGGTGGTGGGCTTCCTTGCGGTGCTGTTCCTGGCGCTCAAGGTCGGCAACATGAGCTCGCTGTCGTTTCAGCCGACCTATTCGGTGAGGATGAAATTCGACAATATCGGCGGGCTGAAGCCGCGCGCGGCCGTGAAGAGCGCGGGCGTCGTGGTCGGCCGCGTGAAGTCGATCGGCTTCGACACGAATACGTACCAGGCACTTGTCACGATCGATGTCGACGGCCAGTATCCGTTCCCGAAGGATTCGTCGGCGAAGATCCTGACGTCGGGCCTGCTCGGCGAGCAATATATCGGCCTGGATCCGGGCGGTGACACCGAAATGCTGAAGTCGGGCGATACGATCACGATGACGCAATCGGCGATCGTGCTCGAGAACCTGATCGGCCAGTTCCTGTACAGCAAGGCCGCCGATGCGGGCGGGGCGAAGCCGGCAGCCGGTGCATCGGCCGCCGCGCCCGCCGCGCCCGCACCGGTGGCGGTGCCGGCGTCGGCGGTGTCCGGTTCGGCCGGCCAATAACCACACGAGAGAAAACAAGAGGGAATGACCATGCAGACGATCCGCATCAGGCAGGCCGCGCTGGCGGTAGCGGCAGTCGCCGCGTTGAGCGGCTGCGCGACCGTGCAGACGCCGACCAAGGGCGATCCGCTCGAAGGCTTCAACCGGTCGATGTACAAGTTCAACGACACGGTCGACACGTATGCGCTGAAGCCGGTCGCGAAGGGCTACCAGTACGTGGTGCCGCAGCCGGTGCGCGACAGCGTGACGAACTTCTTCTCGAACATCGGCGACGTCTACATCGCGGCGAACAACATCGTGCAGCTGCGCATTGCCGACGGCGTCGGCGACATCATGCGCGTCGTGATCAACACGGTGTTCGGCGTCGGCGGCCTGTTCGACGTCGCGACGATCGCGAAGCTGCCGAAGCATACGGCCGACTTCGGGATCACGATGGGCCGCTACGGCATGCCGTCGGGCCCGTATCTCGTGCTGCCGCTGCTCGGCCCGAGCACGCTGCGCGACACGGCCGGCCTGGGCGTCGACTACGTCGGCAACCCGCTCACCTACGTGAAGCCGGACGGCGTTAGCTGGGGCCTGTTCGGCGTGAACCTGGTCAACACGCGTTCGAACCTGCTCGGCGCGGGCGACGTGCTGGATGCCGCGGCGCTCGACAAGTATTCGTTCGTCCGTAATGCGTACCTGCAACGCCGCCAGATGCTGATCAGCAACGCGCGCGGCGAGGCGGCCGCGACGTCGAGCAACGATGCGCTGCCGAAGTACGACCTGCCGGAAGACGGCGCGGCACCGGCGGCAGCCGGCGCGGCCGGTGCGGCGGGCGCAGCGGCGGTGGGCGG